>CAMNGU010000089.1 GCA_946538525.1 uncultured Lachnospiraceae bacterium | reverse complement strand
AAAATGAATGGAATGCAGTGATTGTAACAGAGCGGCTATTATTGAGGAAGTACACATTGGATGATCCCCAAAATATCATTACCTATGTTTATGCTATTACGCGTTCGAAATGGGAAGTTAAAATTACAGTTAAATATTAAGGGGTTTGGAAGAAGAAACCTTACCAAAGTTAATAAATAATATATTATTTTTTACGACCGCTATGAGAATTAGTTCATGGCGGTTTTTCCATTTACAGCAGCTTTATATAGTGAATAAATGACATCTTCTGCCAAAAATAATATTGAATAAATGACATATTATAACATATATAGTTGTACATGAATTGAAAATTCAGTGGTAAGGAAAAACGGAAGACCAATGCCAAGTATAACGAGATGTTATAGTCCAAAAGTTGGATGGATTACCATTTACGACATACTCTAGTCCATTCACAACAGATTTGATATATGTATTCTTTGTGTGGTGTATTATCCAGACATAAGATAAAACAAAGCGAATAAATAATAATACAAATCGCAAGAAATAAAAGAAAGTCGAGGATATAAAAATGGAGAATACAAATAAGAAAGTAAACAAGATGGAGATAGTTAAAGGCGCATTTATCGGATTTGCAGTAGGAGTTATGTGGGAGCTTATGATCATCACACCACTTATGAGTGACTGGACAATCAGAAGCATCATAGTTGCACTTACTGTTTCAGGATGTGGATGCAGCATAGCAGGTGCAGTATTTGCAATAGGCAAGAATAAGAAAGTTGAAAATGAAAATAAAAATGTAAAGGCTGAAGTTATTGCTTAGTTTACGAATTGACAGCCGCACCAGTTACATGATAAATTTAAACTCGTAAAACCCAAGTATGGATTACTATACTTGGGTTGTTTTGTATCAGAGGGATTATATTTGAAAGAGATGGTATAGAGGGGGTATATGAAGATATTAGTATTCGGTTCAATGAATATCGACTATGTATATTCGGTAGACCACATAGTGCAGACCAGTGAGACGGAGAACAGCTCCGGGGTGAATATGAATCCTGGCGGAAAAGGACTCAACCAGTCTATTGCCCTAGCCAGAGCAGGAGCAAAGGTGTGGCATGCAGGTATGGTAGGAGAAGAGGGACAGAACCTGATAGATAAATGTGCAGAGAATGGCGTGGATGTGTCCTATGTAAGAAAGGTAGAAGGTCGTTCGGGACATACCATAATTCAGGTGGATGCAAATGGCGATAACTCCATTATTCTATACGGCGGAGCTAATCACTGCATGACATTGGAATTTATCGATGAGGTTTTGAGTGGCTTTGAAACCGGAGATATGGTACTCCTGCAAAATGAGATAAATCTTCTAGATGCCATAATTGATAAAGCATACGAGAAGGGGATGCAGATAGTACTTAATCCATCGCCATATAATGACGCATTATCAAAATGTGATCTCAGCAAAGTATCTTACTATCTGTTAAATGAGATCGAAGGATATCAGATGACTGGTGAGAAATCGCCGGATAAGATACTACAGGAGATTCATAGAATATATCCAAATGCGAAAGTGGTAATCACTTTAGGCGAGGATGGATCAATCTATATGGATGGAGAAGAAATCTATCGCCAGGAAGCGTATAAAGTTAAAGCAGTAGATACCACAGCAGCAGGAGATACATTTACAGGATATTTCATAGCCAGCATTATAAAGGGTCTGACCCCGCCAGAAGCGCTTAAATTGGCTTCGAAGGCTTCTGCCATGGCTGTAACCAAGCCTGGAGCCATGGATTCTATTCCGGTGCTGGAAGAGGTGGAGAGATACTCAGAATAAAATTGAAAAAGTTTTTTAAGGCGGTTATGAAAATAACTGCCTTTTTTAATGTTGCTTTAAGCTTCGGCATTTATAATCCTCCTAACAAAACAAATAATCAGAAATAATCAGGTTTGAAAAAGGAGATGAATATTATGAGAAAGAATAAAAGATATATGAAAATGTATTCTATAATGCTTGCCACAACTCTGGCTGTGGGCCTATCAGCTTGTGGAAAGAGCGATACAGCAACAAATGACAGCGTCAGTGTAGCAGAAGCAGATATGGAAGCAGATCAGGAAAATGAGACTGCATCAGCTGAAGATGCTGAGGAAGTGGCAGTTGAAGAATCTGAAAAAGAAGAATCCTCAAAAAAGGCTAAAGAAGATTCGAAGGATAAAACAGAAAAGGAAAGCGCAGAAAAAGATAAAAGTGAAAAAGAAGACAGTGACTCTGCTAAATCCGAAACATCCTCAAGAAAATCATCTAAGAATAGCACTTCAACTTCTAAAACTGTAGCTAAGGATTCCACCAGCGATGACGAAGATTACACCGACACCACAGATGGTGGCCACGCAATCGAGATTGATGGAACAACAGCAGAGTATTCGGATATCGAGGTTACAAAGACCGGTGACTCTGACGGTGATGAAGCCGACTTCTATGGAGAGAATGCAGCCATATTTGCAACCAATGGCGCCATACTTACACTGAAGAATATAACAGTCAACACAGATGGAAAGCACGCAAATGGAATATTCTCCTACGGAAGTGGAACCACAGTAAATGTATCTGATTCCTACATTTACACGAAGAACAACTGTTCAGGCGGACTGATGGCAACCGGTGGAGGAACCATCAATGCAACCAACCTGACAATTGTCACAGAAGGTAATTCATCTGCAGCCATAAGATCAGATAGAGGTGGCGGAACTATCAATGTTACAAAGGGAACCTATACAACCCATGGAACTGGTTCACCAGCCATATATTCAACTGCAGACATTACGGTAAATGATGCCACACTTACCTCAACAGCTTCCCAGGGCGTTGTGGTTGAAGGTCAGAACTCAGTAACACTCAACAATGTTATTCTCACAGCTGATAACAACACGAAAAATAGTGACAAGTCCGACTACTATCAGGCGGTCATGATCTATCAGTCCATGTCAGGTGATGCAGATGAAGGTACAGCCAGCTTCACAATGAATGGCGGCTCCTTGACCAATAAGAATGGCGATATTTTCTTCGTGAACAATACTGTAGCAACCATCGATCTGACAGATGTAGATATAACAAATGAAGATTCTGACGGAGTATTTCTCAGAGCCGAAGCAGCTGGCTGGGGAAATGAGGGCTCTAACGGAGGAAATGTAACACTCACAGCCTCAAATCAGGAAATAGATGGAGATATTATCGTAGATGATGTATCTACACTGAACTTATATCTTACTGATGGCTCATCATTTTCAGGAGCAATCAACAGTGATGGCGAAGCAGGAGATGTGTATGTAGAAATAAGTGACAGCTCAGTTTGGACACTGACAGATAATTCAAATATATCAAGTCTTACCTGCGGTACCACATCCATCGACCTTAACGGATATACCTTATATGTGGATGGACAGGAGTACACAAGCGGAACCTCCAGCACAGGTACAGCAGTAGAGGCAAATGTAAGCTCAGGCGGCGGAAATGGCGGTGCAGATAACCCGGGTGGCGAACCACCTGCAGGCGGAATGCCAGAGGGTGAACCTCCAGCAATGCCAGAGTAAACAAAAATATATATACCCAGAAAGGGGAATGTCTGAAACTGATGTGGTCTTTTTATTCATATATACTTTTCCTGCAAGCAGAAACGCATTTTGACCTTTGGCGCTGATGTCATGTTAGAGATGCACAAACATTTCTGTTATACAATAGATGATGCACAAACATTTTTGTCATATCTTACAAAAAAATATATATAGCTATACCGTTCAATTTATATGTGTTAAAATGGCGCTCGTAATAGAAGGTTAATAAAAAAAGGGAGAGAGTCATGAAACACTATTCAAAATTATCAAAGTTTTTGGCCGGGGTAGTTGCCACGGCTATGATCGTCCCGTTTATGGGAACGGTTCCGTTGGTTAAAGCGTCGGGCGATGTTGTAATCAATTCAGCAAATTTTCCTGATCCTAATTTCCAGGCTGCGGTGAGGGCCTATGACACTAGTGGAGATGGTATTCTTTCTAAGAGTGAAAGAGATATGGTTATGAATCTTCACTGTGAGAATTCGGCGATCAAATCAGTAGAGGGCATTGAGTACTTCACAGAAATTCAGGGACTATGGTGTCTGAATAATCAGATTTCTAGTTGGGATCTTTCGAAAAACAAAGAATTGGTTGGAATTTGGTGCTCACATAATAGCTTCACTTCACTGGACTTTACAGGACTGGATAAGCTTGAGTGGGTATATTGCTACAATTGTAAACTACAAAGTCTTAATTTGAGGAATAATCCAAATCTTGCATATCTTGAATGTAATGCTAATCCTAATCTAACAAGTCTTGATCTATCTCAAAATATAAGACTTGAGAATCTTTTCTGTAGTGAGTGCGGTCTTACTTCGCTGGATGTTTCGAACAATCCACTACTATGCGATTTAAATGCATTCAAGAATAATCTTACTTCGCTTGATTTATCAAATAATAAGCTTCTTAAGAGACTTGATATATGGGACAATAATAATCTTGGAGATGTTGATATAAGTGGTCTTTATGGACTTGAGTTTTATAACTGTGCCAAGAATAATGTAACTAGACTTGATATGAGCAACAATCCTCATTTACAGTTTCTTGTATGTGGATATAATGATAATCTTAAATATCTAAATGTATCTAATAATCCTAGACTTGCTGATCTAAGATTGGAATGTGATTATCAACTTACTTCACTTGATTTATCTAATAATCATCAGCTTTATAATCTATATGCATTTGGTCTTAGAGATTTGCCTCAAGTAGATATAAGTAATAATCCATACCTGATTAAAACATATATGGAAGGATATTACAAAGATGAGCCTCAAAATGGAGAGGTACATTCCTATAATATTGAATATGGTGGAAGTGAAGAATATTTTGAGGATCTTACACATTGTCTTTGTGTAGATAATGAAAAACCGATTAAAACTTCAGGTGGAAACCCAATGGTTATAGCTGAATGTTTTGTAGATGAAAATGATGGACATTCTGGTTCAGAACGATTTGCTACCCGTGGTGAGGCTGTTGAGAAACTTTGGGAGTATGCAGGTAGCCCTCGCGTAAATGAATCTTCAAGATACAAAGATGTGAATGGTACTGAATATGAGCAGGCGGTTGCATGGGCAGAAACATATAATATTTGTTTCGGTTATCCAAGTATCTGTTCCGATGAGTTTTGTCCAAATGAGCTAATTAGTAGAGAAGATTTTGCTCTTATGGCTCATAGGTTGGCTCTGCTTGAGGACTTTGGTACAGCCTTCGATTATGGAAGAACAGATTGGTTTAATGATTCCTATTCCATAGAATATTATGGCTGGGGAGCTTTCACATGGGCAGTCCAATTCGGTGTTGTGGGAATAGATGAAGACAGTAATTATTGTTATCCTCACGGAAGGATTACAATGGATGAACTTGAAGCAGGTGCATATAGGATATACCATTTGGATGAGGCAGCTAATTATTCTGCTATAGTAAATGGAAATGGAACTGCAGATTCAAAACAGAAAATGATTCCATTCGCTACAGGAACTCCTTATCAGTATACAGTACCAGAGCCTTCGGCTGATTCAAGTTCAATCACAGCAGCACCTCCAGCCTATGATATTGATAGTTTATTAGCTACGGCAGCTGCTAGAGCAAAGACTATGCTACCAGTAAGTGATTCCAGTGGATCAAAGAGTAGTTCGAGTGTTTCGTCAGGAAGCGCAGCTGCTTCATCAGGAAGTTCGGCTGCTTCATCAGGAAGTTCAGCTGCTTCATCAGGAAACTCAACAACTCCATCGAAGGAGTGGAGAAATGGTAAGTGGTATGACGCTGATGGAAAACAGACATATACTTCAACCATGACATGGAAGAATGATAGTAATGGTTGGTGGATAGAAGATTCTTCAGGCTGGTATCCAACCAGTCAGTGGCAGAAGATAGATGGTAAATGGTATTACTTCACAGATAGTGGTTATATGGATTATAGCGAATATCGTGAAGGATGTTGGTTGGGTTCAGACGGTGCCTGGGTAGAAGAATATTACGGCGGCCATTGGTGCAGTGATAGTAAAGGCTGGTGGTATGAAGATGCCGCAGGCTGGTATCCAGTAAGTCAGTACCTTTGGATCGATGGAGTTGAGTATTACTTTGGCTCTGATGGATATTGGAAAGAATAGTTTGTCTTGCAAATAGCAAGTGACAAATAGTAAAAAATAGGTATGTAAATGAGAGCACATAATATTAAGGTTTGATACCTTGGTGTTATGTGCTTTTTTGTTTTTTATAAAAAAATAAAAAAATTTTGTAACGATATTGAAAGTTCTCCGTCTAAGTTATGAAAAGGTGAAAAAACTAAGCAGTATTTATGGCTTAGTAACAGGTAAGTAAAAGTATTATTTTAAAGCTTATAAAAAGGAGACTCGAGATGAAAAAAAGGATTAAAAACCTTGCTGTAGGTATTTCTCTCGCATCGATTCTTGCGTCGGCATTTTGTGGAGCGGATGTTCGAGCGGAGGAAGAGAAATATACAGCTGAAGAGACAAAGACTGCGGTGTCAACTGCTATTCGCCCCCAGGATGACTATTATGGTTATATAAATGCTGAGGTGCTGAAGGAGGCGGATATTGATCCTAAGTATGGATATGGTTCCTTTGCTCAGTGTGCAAAGGTTACTAATGGGAAGCTTTACAGCATTATTGAAGAAGCAAATGCTGGAAGCTTTGCTACATCGACAGATGCGAAGTTAATCTCAGATTACTATGAGCAGATTGTATCCTATGATTCAGAAAGAAGTGATGCGGATGCAGATTTTGAAAAAGTAAGAGAAGAGATAGAGTCGGTAAGCAGTAGTAAGGAAATCTATGAATTACTTGGAAGATATCAGGCTGTATATGATGTTAATCCTGTAGCTGCATTCTCTATATCAGATGGATTTACAAAGAGTGATGAGTACTCATTTACATTTGAGGGGATTGACTCAATCCTTGGAACTAAATGTAAAGATATAGCAGGGACAGAGGAAGGAAGACATAAGGTGAGAGGGCATGTAAAGGATGTACTTCTCAGTCTCGGAACAGATAAGAAGGATGCAGAACAAAAGGCTGATAACTTTGCAGTCCTTGCAGTGGATATAGCTTATAACATTAAAGATATCAGGATTGAGCTTAGTTCTGTAAAAACTCTATCTGATAAAGAAATGAATGATCTTAAGTTTGATACTGAGAGTTTTGTAAAGGGATATGGAATAGATAACCCTTATGATAAATGGGTTATATATTCAAAGGATCAGATGACTTCTATATCTGAAGCTCTCGCTGATGAAGATAATCTGGAAGCCTTTAAGACCTGGCTTCTGGTTGAATATATAGATAAGTATAATGAATATCTTTCGGATGATTATAAGGACCTGAAGGATATATATGGTGAGCAGACTGAAAGCATTGATGTGCAGGCAAAAGAGAAGATAATAAATAATCTTCCGGACCAGATTGGAAAGCTTTATGTAGATGTTTTTTATCCGGAATCAAAGGATGAGAAGGTAAAGGAAATGTGCGAAAACATCCGAGAGTCCTATAGAAAACTTATTACAGATGCCGACTGGTTGTCTCAGGATGGAAGAACGAAACTTCTTGCCAAGCTCGAGGCTATAGAGTTTATGACTGGAGGAAGCTATGAGGAATCACTTGTCAGTACAGATGATCTCATAGGATTTGACGAATACGAAACATATAAGAATCTTCTTAAGTATAAGTACGAAACTTCCAAGGAAAAGATAAAGCGGCCAAGACCTAAGATGGGACAGACTATGCAGCCACAGACAGTAAATGCCTGCTTCTGGGTAGACAATGTGGTAGTAATGACTGCGGCAATTACTGAAGAACCATTCTTTAGTGAGAATTACAGTGATGCTAGTAATCTTGGAAGGCTTGGAATGGTAATAGCCCACGAGGTTGGACATGCCTTTGATTCTAACTGTATTAACTGGGATGATAAGGGTGTATATAACCCAGAGTGGTTATGTGAAAAGGACCGAGAAGCTCTCAAGGAAAGAGCTGACATGTGCATAGATTATTATAGTGAGTATACGATCATGGATGTATATCATGTAGACGGAAAGCTGACTCTTGGTGAAAACTATGCTGACCTGGGTGCGCTGGAATGTATAACTAATATTCCTGAAAAGAAGGAAGAATTTGTTGATCTCTTCGAAGGATTTGGCGAAATCTGGCGCGGTATCAATAGTGATGTGGAGGGAATATATCTTCTGCATCATGATGAACACAGTCCTGGGATTGTCAGAGTAAATGCAACTCTTAGTTCCTGTGATAAGTTTTATGAAACTTATGATGTAAAGGAAGGAGACGGTATGTACGTCGCTCCAGAAAATAGAGTCGAGAGGTGGTAACATGGGAGTAATACTAAAACATACATTCAGAAATATATTTGCAAAACCACTTATGACATTATTTTTAGTGGTAAGTATAACGATATGTTCCTTTGCAGGAATGATGGCCTTCGATATGAATAACAGTATTAGGAATATTCTAAGAAGTGCCTTTGGTTCTATGTATGGAACTTCAAATGCAGTTGTTAGTTCAAGTACTGATATTAGTGAAGAGGATCTTGAAGGTCTTCCAGAATATGAAGCGACATTTATATCTACCAAGGATTCAAAGCTGACAGTTCGTAATGATCAGATGTATGCATATTACAATCAGAAAAATCTTGAAACCATAGGAGTTGATCCAAAGAGTGCTTCCGATATGAAGCTTATTCCTAAGGGCGTAGAGCTTGCAGAAAATGAGTGCATAATCACTAAGACTATGGCAAAGGAGTTAGAGCTTAGTGAGGGAGATACATTTACTATATATGGAGATAACTATGTATCTCAGGATTACAAGATTAAGAAAGTAGCACCACTTAGCGGTCTTCTCGAAAATGATTATACAGCAGTTGTATCTAAGGAAGGTATGTCAAAGCTTTGCTATGATGGGAAGGTTAAGTACCAGCTTGCTTATATAAAGGCGAGTGATGAAACAGAACTTAGTAGTTTCTGTGATCAGCTAAAAGAAAGAGTTCCAAATGCTACTGTAGAAAATCTGGTTAGTGGAAAGGCAGTTGAGGAACAAGTAAATATGATAAGCGGCATCTTCAAGATGCTCTTCCTTGTCACACTTCTCCTTGTAATCTTTGTTACTGTGACTCTGTCTGAAAGAATCATGATAGACAGAATGTCAACTGTTGGAACTCTTAGAAGTCTGGGTGCTTCGCCGGGACTTACTTCAAGAGTAATACTAATTGAAAATATGTTCTATGGACTATTTGGTGGAGTGATTGGAACTGTACTTTATGCATTAACAAGAGATGCAATATTTAATAATGTATTTACTGTAAATTCAGGAAGCGACATAGAGCTTACTATGGATCTCGGAAAGGTTTCTATACCGGTTATGATAGCGGTGATTATAGGAGCAGTTGTAGTAGAAATGCTATGTCCCCTTAAGGAACTTCGTAAGGCAACTAATACAGCTATCAGAGACATAATCTTTGATAATAAAGATACTGAATATAAATATAAAAAGAAGAATCTGGTGTTAAGCATAATATGTGGAAGCTTAGGGGCAGTTCTGGCTGTGCTTTCATTTACAGTATTAAATGACAATACTCTAGTTAGTCTTCTGGGATTTGTTCTACTGATTCTATCTTTTGTAAGTGGTTATTCATTTATTCTTAGAGGTGTGTCCAGTCTGTTTGAAAGAATGGGACAAAGAAGAAGTAATATTGGACTTACTCTTGCAGCGGTTAATCTTAGAACTAAGAAGACGTCTATTGGTAGTTCGAAGCTGGCATTTATTGCAACTACTCTTAGTTTAGTACTTTTTATTGTAGCTATATCATTTTACCGTTTTTCAACCAGTGCGCCTGCTGATGCAAGTGTTATACTTAAGGACTTATCGGAGAGCTCGGAGTCTTATGATTATATAAAAGATTTAGAAGGCGTAACAGATCTTGAGTTTGAGTATTCAAAGTATGGAAATATTGTTGCAGGTACAGATAAGATAGAGAAGTATCTTGCAGGAAGATATGAGAAAGGATCTGATGAGGAACTGACAATTTCATATTTACTTGGAACAGATGGAAGATTTAGTCTCATTACATCTTATAAAGGGCTTCCAGAAAAGATAAATGATGGAGAGATTTATATAGGTGGTAACCTTGCGAGAGAGCTGAATGTAAAGACAGGAGATAGTATTGATTTACTACTAAATCCAGATGGTGTTGTTCCATATCGAGATACATTTAAGGTGGCAGGAATTATAAATTCAAGTATAGCGGATGGCTGCGATAAAACTATAGCGATGCCTCTTGAATTATATAAGCAGATTTACTTTGATAAGCCTTCGTACGCATATGTTAATTCTGATAATCCGGAAGAAACAGTTAGTCTTATAAAGAGTTATTCCTCTAGTACCATAAGTAAGATAAGAACCATGGCTGACTATATGGAGGAAGCAAATCAGCAAAGTGCGGGAATGATGACCATCTTATATATGATAATCATCATGGGTGTTGGACTTTCTCTTGTTGGAGTATTCAGTAATCAGATAGTTGGATTTGAAAGCAGAAAGAGAGAAAGTGCAGTGCTTATATCAACTGCTATGGGAAGACATAGTCTTATAAAAATGTTTGCAGTAGAGAATCTATTATCAAGTGGAATATCTATAGTTTTAGGAACCGCTTTAGGATTAGTATGCACAGTTCTTTTCTTTAATGCCATGAAGACGATGATACCATTTGAAATGTTTATAGATTATGGAAAAACAGGGCTTTTCTTAGCCATCATGTTTATTACATTTAGCATCACGATACTAAAAACTATGAAGAATATAAAGAAGATGAAAATCTCAGAACAG
>CAMNGU010000088.1 GCA_946538525.1 uncultured Lachnospiraceae bacterium | reverse complement strand
GAATCATGTAACCTTTATCCTCAAGATATTCAGCAACAACCTTCTCCCATTTAGCACCTACTTTCCTTTTATTTTCCAAATCTCCCCCATGTAATTATTCATATAAATTTTTATGTACAAAACTATCCTTCAATATATTTCCTAATAAACGATCTTCTATGTATAGGACATGGACCATATTTCTTAATTGCGGCTATATGGTCAGCTGTTCCATACCCCTTATGTTTTTTAAATCCATATTCAGGATATTTTTCATCCATTTCATCCATAAATCTATCTCGTTTAACCTTAGCAATAATACTTGCTGCGGCGATAGACTGCGATATAGTATCACCCTTAGTAATAGCCACCTGCTTGATATCAAGATCAGGTATTTTAAATGCATCAACCAAAACCATATCGGCTGTAACATCAAGACCAAGAACGCTATCTCTCATAGCCAGAAGATCAGCATCTTTAATGCCATACTCATCAATAAAATGCTCATCTTTAATTCCAAAGCTGTAACTCACCGCCACATCAGTAATAATATCATAAAGCTCTTCTCTAATTTTTTCAGGCACCTGCTTCGAATCATTTATATATGGGATAATAATATCAGCAGGAAGAATTACCGCTGCCGTAACAACCGGCCCTGCAAATGGCCCTCTTCCAACCTCATCGCATCCACATATAGCATGATATTCTCCAGAATATTTATTTTCAAACTCCATCATCTTTCCAACTCTTTCAACCTCAGAGTCTAGAAATATAATTTCTTTTTTGGCTTTTTCAACCAGTTTTATAATTCCAGCTTTATCAGATGAAGCATACTTTTCTACAAAGTCAGAAAGCCCTTCTCTTTTTATCCTAAAATCCATAATCGGCTTAGCCAAGATACCATTTAGTTCTTCTTTTGTTTCTGCAATTCCCATAATTCACCCTTTTAAATCTATTATAAAATCAAATCTTATCCCAAAAAGCACCCGGTAGAACCGGATGCTTTTTATTAATTTACTTTTCCAAATTTCTTAAATGGCGAAAGTCTAAGTGTAGCTTTTCCAATAATGTCTTTCTTATTGATATTACCTACATCCGCCCATCGACTGTCTCGGCTATCATTTCTATTATCACCAAGAACAAAAAACTCATCAGGCCCTAAAGTTATCGGTTCACTGGCTATACCACTTTCCCGGATAATCTCTCTACCATAACTTTCCGCCAGAACCTCATCATTTATCATGATATTTCCTTCTGGTGTTATCTGAACAGTTTCACCAGGAAGACCTATAACTCTCTTAATATAATATACATCCTGTCCCTGATATGGGAATACAATGATATCGAATCTCTTTGGATCACTGAACCTATATGAAAGCTTATCTATCCAAAGATTATCTCCATCACTAAGAGTAGTCTCCATTGAATGTCCATGAACTGTTGTTCTCTGTCCTACATAAGTTACTATAATATAACAAATTATAATGATGATTCCGATATAAATAATAAGACTAAGAAGTTCCTTAACCATATTTACATCTTCACTTTTCTTCTTTTTATCCTTTTTATAATCAGGATTATATTCCTCATCCTCACCAGCTTCCACATCCTGCTTATCTGAAGTATTTACATCAGCAGCATTTCCAACTGGTTCAAGAGCTGGTTTACCATCAATAGAACCATTAAATGCCCCCTTAAGGCTTTCTTCTGAATCACCTAATCCATCAGGTTTTAGATTTTCTCTTTTACTCTCTTTTTTTGCCAGCTTTTCGGCCTTTTTCTTTTCTTTTTCTTCTAACTTTTTCTGTCTCTTTAATTCCTTCTCATCTTCATAGCTCATCTCTTCAGCCCACTTGGCATAGTCTGAGCGCTTATCATCTGAGTCATATGACATAATTCATATCTCCTTAAAGTCCAATTATTGTAAAGGCTGTTCAAGTGAAACCCTTCCAAGCTTTCCAGATCTAAAGTCATCCAGAATCAATCTACATGTCTTATCTATATCTGGTTCTCCACCTTTTTTTATAGATTTCTTAAGTTCAGCAATCTTAGCGATGATCTCATTTGAGTCACCAACATCCTTTATCATATACCTTTCAACAAGTATATTGCAATAATTATCTTTAATATACTCTATAAAATTATAGGTGACATCATTAAGTTCCAGTATATTATCATTTATAGATCCAATGTAAGCAAGATTAAGACCAATCTGCTGATCCTCAAACTTTGGCCATAGTATTCCAGGAGTATCCAGCAGATTAATATCTTTTGATATTCTTATCCACTGATTACCTCTTGTTACACCCGGCTTATTTCCTGTCTTAGCAGTAGCCTTACCTACAAATGAATTAATAAATGTAGATTTACCAACATTAGGTATTCCAGCCACCATAGCTTTAATAGGTCTGGCAGCAATACCTCGTCTTCTATCTCTTTCTATTTTATCCTTACACACTTCCTTAACCGCATTAGTCACAGCAAGAGTTTGTTTTCTTATACGGCTATCCATAGTAAGAACTTTAATACCTTTAGAGCTATAATATTCAACCCATTTAGCTGTCACCTGCGGATCCGCCATATCAGCTTTATTAAGGATGAAAATTCTCTTTTTATTACCTATAAGATCATCCATATCAGGATTTTTACTGCTACCAGGAATACGGGCATCCAGCAATTCAATAACAACATCACAGAGTTTGATATCTTCCTGCATTTTTCTCCTGGCGGCAGTCATATGACCAGGATACCAATTTATATTAGTTTTACTTTCGTTCATTTAGATCAACGCCTTTTACTTTACTTTTCCTCTTTTTTCCTTAGGAAGGATACAGTAGCCAACCTTTCCTTTTATTTCAGACTTCTGTACATTACCATAATTAACAAATCTAGAATCTTCGCTATTACTTGTATTATCGCCTAAAACAAAGTACTCCTCTTCACCCAGTTCAATGGTTTTATCAAGAACTCCAGGTGAATTAATATATGAAAATGAAAAATCATCATTTGTATGTTTTCCATTTATAACAAGTCTTCCCGCAACTACTGATATGGTATCACCAGGAAGCCCAACAACACGCTTTATATCATAATAGTCTTCACTACCAATTTTCTTGATAGCAACTATATCATATCGTTTAATTCTGCCAAACTTATAAGCAAGTTTATTAAGCACAAGCTCATCGTTATCAGAAATAGTGCTTTCCATAGACGGGCCAGTCATAAAGATGGACTGAACACAAAATTCAATAGTACCAAACCCAAGTACTAAAGCAGCAAACACAATAATAAATGTATTAATTATCCTTCTACCAAGGGATTTACGCTTTTTTTCTTCAGAAGTTTTCTTTTTCCCTAAAGTAAACTGGGCAGAGCCCTTTCTTTTCTTCATAATAACCTCGCCAGATATTAATGATAATATTCATATTATATGCTTGTTACATCAGAAAATCATAGTTAAAATAATTTTTCTTATATAAACGAATGACCGGAGCTTTGCTCCGGTCATGTCTTAAAGTTCTAGATAAAACTTATTTTACAATCTCTTTAACCTTAGCTCTCTTACCAACTCTATCGCGTAAGTAATAAAGCTTAGCTCTTCTAGCCTTACCTCTTCTAACAACATCGATTTTCTCAACAAGTGGGCTGTTAAGTGGCCATGTCTTCTCAACGCCAACACCATTTGAGTTCTTTCTTACTGTAAATGTCTGTCTAGCACCATGTCCCTGAACCTTAATAACTGTTCCTTCGAAAACCTGAATTCTAGACTTCTCACCTTCCTTGATCATAGCAGATACCTTAACTGTATCTCCCACATTAAACTTGAAAGGCTCTTTCTTAAGCTGCTCATCTTCGATGCTCTTAATAATGCTTTCGTAATCCATAATATTTACCTCCAAAAATATAGTATTATATATCTAGCCGTTCTTACTATCATAAATTGATATTATAAATAATATCCGATACAGCGGACCGTCTAAACGCAACTATGAAATAATAGCATAATTATATTAATAGTGCAAGTACTTTTTATTTGTTTTTGCTATTCACACTAGAATAATGGCGCTATCACTTCATAATCCAGCTCATTCATTTTTAACTCTTATATAGTATTCTCTTAATAACAAAACAGAAGATTATAAAATCAATTATAATCTTCTGTAATTCGTTTATTTAATTAGTTTACCAAATAATTTACTAGCAAATATTACTCAGCATCATCTGATGTTGTATCTGATGTTGTATCAGCAGTTTCTGTTGTCTCTGCATCTTCTACAGCTTTCTCAGCAACATCTTCTGCAACATCTTCTGCTACAGCTGATGGTGTCTCGCCTCTATCTTCAAGGAGAGCCTTAATTGAAAGGCTGATCTTATGATCTTCTGGACGAATATCAACAACCTTTGCCTCAATCTCCTGTCCGCTCTTAAGTACATCTGATGGCTTATCGATACGATCAAGTGAAATCTGTGAAACATGAAGAAGCGCATCTACACCTGGCTCAAGAACAACAAATGCTCCAAAATCAGCCATTCTAGCAATCTTTCCTTTTACAACTGTACCCTTAGCATACTTCTCTTCAGCATTAAGCCATGGATTTGACTCAGGGAACTTGCAAGAAAGTGCAATCTTTGTTCCATTAATTTCTTTTACATAGCACTTAACATGATCGCCAACCTTGAAAATCTTCTCTGGCTTCTCAACTCTTCCCCATGACATTTCTGAAATGTGAAGTAATCCATCACCAGCACCAAGATCAACGAATGCACCAAACTTTGTGATATTCTTAATATCACCCTCAACAACCTGTCCAACCTCAAGCTCTGATAAAAGCTTCTCTGTAGCTTCAGCTTTCCTCTCGAGAAGAAGGTCTTTTCTGTTACCGATAATTCTTCTCTTAGAAGGATCAAACTCCTGAATTCTAAATTCAATCTCCTGTCCCTCAAACTTTGAGAAATCCTTTTCTCTTCTATCAGATACAAGGCTACCAGGAATAAATACTCTAGTTTCCTTAACTACGGCAACAATACCATGATCATTACTACTAATAACTTTACCAGTTAAAACTGATTTATCATTAAATGCTGCTTCAATCTCTTTAAATGATTCATCAGCCAAAATATCCTTATAAGAAAGAAGAACATATCCTTCTTTATCATTTGCATTAATAACTTTAACAGTAATTGTGTCGCCTTCCTTAGCAACTGTAGTAAGATCTACATCATTGTTTGAATACTCTTCTTTGGTAAGGATTCCGTCTGACTTGCCATAAATGTTAACAACCATCTCTTCTGGCTTAACAGATATAACCTTTCCTTCAATAACTTGTCCTCTTCTAACATTAAATGAACCCTGTTCATCTAACATTTCCCCAAAACTCTTCTCTGACATACTGTCTTGAACCTCCTTAATAATATAATTCGGGGTAGATGCCCCAGCAGTAATACCTACCCTACTAGTGGATTCAAAAACAGTCAAATCCAAGTCAACGAGTGTCTGTATATAGTAAGTATTGTTACATTGCTGTCTGCTTATCTCATATAATTTTTGCGTATTAGAACTACTCTTGCCACCAATAACAATCATCGCATCAACTGTGCTGGCAAGTTCTTCAGCTTCGCGTTGTCTGTCCTCTGTGGCATTACATATAGTTTTGCAAACATTAGTATTATAATATTTATTTTTTAAAACTTCAACTAATTCTTGAAATTTTTTTAGACTATATGTTGTCTGTGCTACAACAGTAATATTAGCCTCAGAAAGGTCGGGAAGAGCTTCTATATCCTCAACACTATTAATGACATATGGTTTTTTAGAAGACCACCCTATTGTACCATCAACCTCAGCATGTCCAGGATTTCCAATGATCAAAATCTCATCTCCAGCTTCTGATCTTTCCTTAACAATCTTATGGATATGATCTACAAAAGGACAGGTGGCATCAACAACCTCGAAACCAGCCTCTTCTATAGCCGAGTAAACATCCCTTCCAACTCCATGAGATCTAATAATTATCTTTGATTTTTCCGGAAGATTTTTTAGCTCATCAAGGGATTCTATAACAGAAACTCCTGATTCTTCCAATTTCTTCGTTACTTCTTCATTATGTATTATAGGACCAAAGGTGTATCTTCTAATTTGATCCTCTTTAGACTTTTCAGCTTCCTGAAAAGCCGTATCAACAGCTCTCTTTACACCAAAGCAGAAGCCCGCCTTCTCTGCAAGAATAACTTCCATTTATAATCTACCTTTTATAATCTGCCTTTTATAATCTGCCTTTTATAATCCGCCTTTTATAATCTGCCTTTTATAATCTGCCTTTTATAATCTGCCTTTATATTTTCAAATAAGTTTTTAATTTTTCTGAATTAATCTTTTACTGATTATTTCCAATCTTTACTAATAGTTTCTAATTTTTCCGATTGTTTTTAATCTTTACTGATTTCTTACTGATTTTTACTGATTCTTATTTTTGGCCAGTTTAACAATCTTATCAACCACTTCAGCTATTTTCATATCAGAGCTATCAATATATACAGCATCATCTGCCTGCTTAAGAGGAGCAATATCTCTATTCATATCCTGATAATCTCTGGTTTCAATACCCTTCTTGATATCTTCAAGATTAGGATTTTCTCCTTTAAGTATCAATTCATCATATCTTCTCTTTGCTCTCACATCCACAGAAGCAGTAAGATATATCTTAAGTTCCGCATCAGGAAGAATATTAGTTCCGATATCTCTACCATCCATAATAACATCATTCTTAGCAGCAATATCTCTTTGAAGATCAAGAAGCTTCTCTCTTACTGGAGCAAGAGCTGAAGATGTAGATGCCATATTACCAACTTTCTCACTTCTGATTTCTTCTGATACATCAACCAGATCAAGGAACACATGCTGAACCCCAGACTCATACACGATATTAATATGAATATTATTCAGTGCGTCTTTAAGCTCAGCCTCATTATCAATATCCACCTTGTTGTCTAAAAGATAAAGTGCAATAGCTCTATACATAGCACCTGTATCAACATAAACAAATCCAAGTTCTTTAGCTGTAAGTCTAGCTATAGTACTTTTGCCTGCACCAGCAGGTCCATCAATCGCTATATTCATCAAATGACCTCCAAAAAATAACAAAATGTAACTATATTATAGTACCATACAAAACAAGAAAACTAAAGAGCAAACTCAACAGATATTATTAATAAACTAATACGAAGCCATATAACCAGTAGACCAAGCAATTTGAAGATTAAATCCGCCAGTTAACGCATCACAATCTATAACTTCTCCTGCGACACGAAGATTCTTCACCTTTTTCAGCTCCATATTTTGAGGATTTATTTCCTTAACGGAGATACCACCGCCAGTTATTATCGCCTCATCAAATCCACGAAGTCGTATCACAGTAAGGGTAAAATGCTTCAATAAGTATAGCAGTCGTTCTCTTTCCTCTGCAGTAATACTGTTGACCTTCTTCTCAGGTTTGATACCAGATTTTTCTATAACCACAGGTATCAAAAGTCTAGGTAGAAGCTTTCCGAGACTATTCTGAAAATCCCTGTTATGATATTCCTCAAAATCACGAAGTAACCTCTTGTCTAGATCCTCTTCTGAAAGACCAGGTTTTAGATCAATCTCCAAAGTTATACCGTCTATACATTTCTCACCAAGTTTCGATTGCTTGGCAAGATATGAACTTATATAAGAAGACGCAGAAAGACATAGAGGTCCACTCACTCCAAAGTGAGTAAATAACATTTCTCCTAGTTCCTCGTACAAGACTTTGTCCTTTTTAATATTAAATATAGACTTAGAAGCCACTACCTTTAAAGATACATTTTTAAGAGAAAGTCCCATCATATCTTTAACGAACTTTTCTTTTGTCTCAAGGGGAACAAGAGAAGGTCTTCTAGGTTCAACCGAAATAAATGAATCCGAATCATTTATAGAAGCATTTATTTTATAAACAAAATCATATCCATCACCAGTAGATCCAGTAGCCTCATAACTGCAACCTCCAGTAGTGATGACTATAACATCTGCAGACATTTCAAAGTTTCCTGCATTCTTATTTTTCAAATCATGAAGCAGAACTCCGGTAGCCTTTTTTATGTACTTTTCCTTTGAGTGTTCATCAGGCTCATAATCTTCAGTAATAATGCCCTCCACTTCAGTATTATATAAAACCTCAATCTTCCTCTTGGAAAGTTGCTGCCTTAAAGCCTTAATAATATCAGATGAATGATCAGATTCCGGAAAAACCCTGTTTCCTCTTTCAGTCTTAAGCGGCACACCCCAGTTTGAAAAGTCATTTATAACAGCCGTCTGATTATAACTGTATATGGCGCTATATAAAAATTTAGGATTAGTCACAACATTCTTAAGAAATGTTTCTTCATCCGAATCATTTGTAACATTACACCTGCCCTTTCCAGTTATATATAACTTCTTACCCGGGCGGTCATTTTTTTCTATTAATGTAACTTTATAATGGTCTGAAGCTTTTATCGCGCACATCATGCCCGAAGCCCCAGCGCCTATGATAATCATCTTTTCCATAGTTCCTCCGTGACATACAGTGTCAAATGTCACTTTTGACATCCACATCATAATATATCAAAAGACCGGCTTACCTACAATGAAAAGAGCTGAAAAAATCCAGTAAAAAATCAAGTAAAATTAAACCTTACTCCCATATATCAGCACGCAAATGTATTGAGATATCCCGTCTTCTCAAATAAGTCGTAGTAAATGATATCCACATAGGAAGTAGCACATCCGGTTCCTCTGAATAATTCACTATGACATCCACATGGAACTCCCAATCAGGAAGTTCAGAGGCTGCATAAGCCTTCAGCATCTTAAGCTTTCTATGAATGTTTTGAAGCTTAGCTAGAGCATCTACAGTGACATATGACTTATTACTGTCAGTATCCTCTCCACCCAAATATTCAGGAAGAAGAACAGTACGAACCAGCTTACCTTCCACCACAAGTTTATCTAGAACCTCCTCTGTATCGATAGACTCATAATCAATACCACATGTGAATCTCTCATAGCGCTCTATCATTTCTTCATCATATGGTTCATGACTATCACCAGCATAACTCCAATCCAAAAGAACTCCATTTCTTATAGTAAATGATATACCATGTTCCTCCTCATAATCCGAACCACCATTGATTATAAAAGCAAGATCCCCCTCCGACTGAGGTTCAAAGATATATATATCATACGGATGAAAATGATTAACCGAAATTTCTTCCGCATTTACATCATAAAACTCCATGAGCCAACGCTTCATACGATTCCACTGCTCCTGCGACATCTGACTAAAGGATTGAACGCACATTAAAGCATAATCTTCTGGAAACTCTCCCTTTACCTTTCGTCCGAAGCGATAAACTTCCAGATCTGTATCAAAGTAATCAGAATGAACATTCACGATATTTTCTTCGTCATCATAATCTTCATAATAATCACTAGAATTATAAACTCGAGGATTTTCTTTATTATACTCGTAATAACGCTCATCCAAACGTTGATTCATCTTCTTTTGTATCTCTAAAGAATACTCCATACAGTAATATCTATCTACTGGTTCACCATTACATTCATAATAATCATAGATATAACAGTTCTTATCATTAAAAATGTTTCTAGAATCAAAATATGATCTAAAGAACTCCCTTGCCTCACTCTTGATCCATTCATAAGAAAAATAATAATCAAATTCCCCCAGCACATCTAAAGGGGTAGACACCCCTGTCTTTACACGATTTAAAATATCTAATGCAGCATCTTCACCAAACTCATTTACAAATCCTTCTCCAAGAAGATTCTTCTCACATAGCCAGCCATAAAAATACGACAGCGGAGTCATCGTATAATCATATATCTTATAAGTTTCTTCTTCAGAGAGCTCTACATCTTCAGATATTCCTTTGAGTCGCCTATATTCCCTAGCCGCATTTTCCCAAGCCCACTTTCCTTTATATGTATAAGTATAGGTTTCAGAAATCACGGCAGGTTTATATGTTTTCTTCTTTTTAGGGTGATAATTGCAACCAAGTACAATAAATCCGATGATTAGAAATAACCCACCAAAGACCAGATTTGCAGGATATATTTCAGTCAAAACCGTACCATAATCAAGCTCAGCATATTTTAGATATACATCACCAACATACATTTGCAGATCATCCCCAGTAACTCCTACATGAAACATATCATCACAATTTTCAGCTATCTCAGCCTTTAGGTCTGACGCACCAAGATATCTTGTAACAGCAGTAAAATGCATCTTTCCATTCTGACTTACTTCATTTGAAACATGCTCATACTCGCTCTCCGTCATTCTTGCAATATGATAGTTACCGTCGCCATATATCAAATAAAAATACATATCCTCATCCGAACCTACAAATATCGGTTCCTCAGTGATATCGAAATACACAGTACGCCAAGTACGCTTTTCTGATTCTTTCATAATATCCTCAATATAGCAGACATTTTGCAACTTTCTTGACGCACCAAAAAATCCGTATATTAAAATGAATAGCGCAAATGCAATAAACACTACACCAAAGATCACTCCACTACGAATCTTTCTTGATTCTACTTTTTTTGTCCCTCTATCACTCATCTATTCTGCACCTCTAAAGCTGATTTCAAATAAAACAAAATACACTACTTATAAAAATTGACGCTCTCACCAATCCGGTGAAAGCGTCAACATTATATCATATGTTTTCATCAAAAAGATTTATGCAGGATATGTCTTATTCTTTGTATCTGCCTTTGAAAGATCAACACCAGTCTGTTGAGCTTCTCTATACTTAAAAAATTCTGTAGCAACCTGTGGGAACAATGCATATGAAAGCACATCCTCATCCTGCTGGATGTACTGAGCAATCTCAGCTCTCAGCTTATCAAGTTCCGGCTCAAGATCATCTGCAGGTCTATGTGTAATAGGAACTGTGTCACCAATAGCCTTCTTCTGAACTTCTGGATTAAATGGCTTGATTGTCTGACCATACTTTCCAGCAAGAAGATC
>CAMNGU010000087.1 GCA_946538525.1 uncultured Lachnospiraceae bacterium | reverse complement strand
GGAGCTGTGATAGCTACAAGACCTGCCAGTGAAGCGTTGAGACACATTGAAACATCAGGTTTACCATACTTGATCCAAGTGAAGATCATACATACTACTGTTGCTACTGAAGGCGCGATAGTTGTTGTTACGAAAACTGATGCAAGCTGTTCTTTTGATGTACAAGCAGCACCGTTGAATCCATACCATCCAAACCAGAGAATGAAAACTCCAAGTGCACCAACTACTAAGTTATGGCCAGGAAATGCATTTACTTTTGTTATCTTTCCATCTTTATCTTTCTCAAATTTTCCAATTCTTGCTCCTACCATCTTTGCACCGATGAGAGCTGAGATACCACCTACCATGTGAATTGCACAAGATCCTGCAAAATCATGGAAGCCTAACTGTGCAAGCCATCCGCCGCCCCAGATCCAATGTGCTTCGATTGGATAAACAAGTGCTGAGATAACTCCTGAATATACGCAGTAGCTGAGGAACTTTGTTCTCTCTGCCATAGCACCTGATACAATAGTTGCTGTTGTTGCGCAGAATACTAAGTTGAATACGAAGTTGGACCAGTCAAAATCCTGATATGTGGTAAAGATATCAAATCCAGGCTTTCCAATAAATCCCATGAAATCTTCACCTAAGAGGAAACTGAAACCAATTCCTATAAAAACACAACATCCAATACAGAAGTCCATCAGGTTCTTCATAATAATGTTACCTGCATTCTTTGCTCTGGTAAAACCAGTCTCTACCATGGCAAATCCTGCCTGCATCCAGAAGACCAGCGCGGCTCCGATCAGGAACCATACCGCGAACACCTCTCCATTTACCATACTTAATACATCATCCATAATTAAAATCCTCACTTTCTGAAAAGTACTTCGTTCGCGAAACGAAAAGGCGCTTCAAGCTTCATACGAAACTTAAAGCGCCATTGCTTTTTTTAATATTTATATAAACAAAAGGGCGTCCTGGAATTGATTTCCAGAACGCCTTTGTTCTTTACTAGTATCTTTACGAGTTCATACTATACTCTGCTAAAGTGTCTTTGTCAATATACTTTTTAAAATTTTTTAGTTAGTATAACCCATAAGTTCCTTATCTACTTCTTTAGCGGCATTACGACCTTCAGCTATAGCCCATACCACAAGGGACTGTCCACGATGCATGTCTCCTGCTGTGAACACCTTAGCATGTTTTTCACCAGATTCGTCACCTGTCTTAATAGCCCCATACTTACCTGATGCAGTCTTCACATTTGTTCTGGCATCCACTTCCACACCGAACCCTTCTGTGACATAGCTTTCACTTCCCAGGAAACCTGCGGCAATGAGCACCAGATCAGCAGGAACAGTCTTCTCTGAACCCTCCACTGGAACCATCATCATTCTACCAGTCTTCTCGTCCTTCTTTGGCTCCAAAGACTGCAGAACTACTGCCTTAAGGTGTTTCACTTTGTTCTTTGCTTTGCTTTTATCTTTTTCAAAACTATCACCAGACACATCTTCCGTAATGAATTCTTTAACGGTGGTCTGATATATACGAGGATCGTGACCAAACTTATAGATAGCCTCTTCCTGACCATAATCTGTTTTACAAACACGAGGCCACTCCGGCCAAGGATTAGATAATAGTCTTTCATCTGGAGCCTTAGGCATCATTTCCAACTGGGTTACTGACTTACAGCCAAGACGAATGCTGGTACCCACACAGTCATTTCCAGTGTCACCACCACCAATTACAATAACATTTTTATCCTTAACCATATCCCGAATATTAGCCGGAATATTAAAATCACTATCCAGCAGATTTTTTGTCACCATGCCAAGAAAATCCACTGCAAAATATATGCCCTCAGCCTCTCGTCCCGGAGCCTTAATATCCCTAGGATTAGATGCACCACAGGCTAGAATCACAGCATCATATTCGGACATCAGCCTATCGGCAGATATATAAGTCACCTTATCAGCAAAATGAACCCTATTACCTGCCTTTTCCTGCTTTTTATTTCCGCACACATTTACGCAGGTCTTAAATTCTATCCCCGCCTCTTCCATAAGCTTGATTCTCCTGTCTATAACAGACTTATCCAACTTCATATTAGGAATTCCATAACGAAGAAGTCCACCTATCCTGTCACTTCTCTCAAATACAGTAACAGAGTGTCCACGCCTGTTAAGAAGCTGAGCAGCCGCAAGACCAGAAGGTCCACTACCAACAACAGCAACCTTCTTTCCCGTTCTCACCACAGGAACTTCTTCTTTCACAAGACCATTCTTAAATGCATACTCTATGACAGACTTTTCATTTTCCTTGGTGCTTACAGCGTCGCCATGAAGCCCACAGGTACACGCAGCTTCACATAGGGCCGGACAAACCCTGGAAGTAAACTCAGGGAAGCTATGCGTTATACTAAGCCTCTTATAGGCCTGTTCGAAACAATTATGGTATACAAGATCATTTAACTCTGGTACCAGATTATGAAGAGGACAGCCTGATGCCATTCCCGCAATCATAGTACCAGCCTGGCAAAATGGAACCCCACAATCCATACATCTTGCAGCCTGTTTCTGCTGTTCTTCACTGGGCAGCATGCCATGAAACTCCAGGAAGTTCTCAATTCGCTGCTCTTCCTTAACCACTGGCCCATCTGCCCTGTCATATTCTAAAAACCCTGTTGGCTTACCCATATCTTCTTCCTTTCTAATTGTATTAATCTTAACCTACCAGCTTGGTGAATGCTTCTACTTCTGCCTGTTCATGTGAAAGTCCCTGCTCTTCACCTTCTGCTGTAAGATGCATCATCTTCTTATAATCCGTTGGAATAATCTTCTTAAAATGCTTTACATACTCATCAAAATCTTCCAGAATTCTCTGGCCCTTCTTAGAACCTGTATATTTAACATGTTCCTCTATTATGGACTTTAATTCCTCTATATCATGCTTATTTTCCAGAAGTTCCATTTCCACCATGTTCTTGTTCAGATTCTTATATAGAGTGCTCTCCTCATCAAGAACATAAGCCACTCCGCCACTCATACCAGCAGCAAAGTTCTTTCCAACTGAACCAAGGATTACAGCACGACCACCTGTCATATATTCGCAGCCATGCTCTCCCACACCTTCTGCTACAGCTATGGCACCTGAGTTACGGATACAGAATCTCTCACCTGCTACACCTGCAATGTAAGCCTCACCGGAGGTTGCCCCGTAAAGAGCTACATTTCCGATAATTATATTCTCTTCAGGATTAAATGCTGCATCTTCGGAAGCATGTACTATGAGCTTACCGCCTGAAAGTCCCTTTCCAAAATAATCATTACTGTCACCAGTAAGATTCAGAGTAAGTCCCTTAGGAATAAATGCACCAAAACTCTGTCCGCCTGATCCAATACAATTTATCATGATAGTATCCTCTGGCAGTCCCTCTGGAGCCACACGGGTAATCTCTGCTCCCAACAGTGTACCAAAGGTTCTATTAATGTTAGTTACAGATACATTTAGTTTGCTTGTCTTTATATCGCCATTAGATGCATTAACTGTATCCGCAGACTGGGCTGAAGTAGCTGCGTAATCTGCTGCACTCTTAAGAGTTGCCTTTACATCCTTTGACTTAAGAAGTTCTGTCTCATCCTTCGTAGTCTCAAGCTTGAAATCATATTTAAGCTCTGGATGGAAGGTCTGAAGACTTCTATCCACTCCTGACATATCAACCAGGATTCTTCTAAGATCAATAAGTCCAGAATTTACTTCATTATCATCTAATGATTCAGCTGAAACCACTGACTCCTTAACCTTAAGGAGATCAGTTCTACCAACCAATTCTTCAACACTTCTTACTCCCAGCTTAGCCATATATTCTCTAAGCTCTCTGGCTATAAAGCGCATGAAATTCTCAACATATTCAGGCTTTCCTCTAAATCTCTTACGAAGCTCTGGATTCTGTGTCGCAACCCCCATAGGGCATGTATCATTCTGACAAACTCTCATCATTACACAGCCCATTGTTACCAGTGGTGCTGTGGCAAATCCAAATTCTTCCGCTCCAAGAATTGCAGCTATTGCCACATCTCTTCCGCTCATAAGCTTACCATCTGTCTCTATTACTACCTGATTACGAAGTCCATTTTCCACCAGAGTCTGATGTGTTTCTGCCAGTCCCATTTCCCATGGAAGACCTGCATTATGTATTGAACTAAGTGGAGCCGCTCCAGTTCCTCCGTCATATCCGGAAACCAGAACAACCTCTGCTCCTGCCTTTGCAACACCTGCGGCTACTGTACCCACACCAGCTTCTGAAACCAGCTTAACTGAGATACGAGCACGGTTGTTGGCACATTTAAGGTCATAGATAAGCTGAGCCAGATCCTCGATGGAATATATATCATGATGTGGTGGTGGTGAGATAAGGCTCACACCTGGAGTCGAATGTCTTGTCTTCGCAATCCAAGGATATACCTTTCTTCCTGGTAGATGGCCACCTTCACCCGGTTTAGCTCCCTGCGCCATCTTAATCTGAAGCTCTCTGGCGCTGACAAGATATTTACTTGTTACACCAAATCTTCCGCTTGCTACCTGCTTGATAGCTGAACTTCTATCATTATCTGTTCCAGCTGAAGCTATTCTCTCATCACTCTCGCCACCTTCACCACTGTTTGACTTACCATGAAGATGATTCATAGCTATAGCCAGTGTCTGATGCGCCTCCTCTGATATAGAACCATAGGACATGGCACCTGTCTTAAATCTCTGTACGATCTTGTCTTCACTCTCCACTTCATCAAGAGGAACTCCCTCTTCCGGGAACTGGAAGTCCATAAGACTTCTTAGATAACCTGTCTTCTCTGCATCTACCATTTCGGTATACTGCTTGAATTTCTGATAATCACCCTCACGAGTTGAAAGCTGGAGCATATGTATGGTCTGAGGATTATATCTATGATTCTCTCCCTGAGCACGGGACTTATGGCGTCCTGTGGCAGTAAGTTCCAGATTAACAGGCAGTCCTAGGGGATCAAATGCCTTACTGTGCTGACTATCTACATTTCTTCCAATATCTTCAAGAGTTATTCCCCCTACTCTGCTGACTGTACCTGGGAAATACTCATTTATAACATCTTCTGAGATACCGATTGCTTCGAATATCTTGCTGCCCTGGTAAGACTGAATTGTGGATATTCCCATCTTAGAGGCAATCTTGACTATTCCGCTGAGAACAGCTTGATCGTAGTCTTGAACTGCTGCATAGTAATCCTTCTCCAGAAGTCCGTCATCAATCAATTCCTGAATTGTGGAGTGGGCAAGATATGGATTAACTGCTGAAGCACCAAATCCCAATATGGTAGCAAAATGATGCACCTCGCGAGGTTCTCCCGACTCAAGAATAAGTGACATGGCGGTACATTTCTTTGTCTCAACCAGATGCTTATGAACTGCTGAAACTGCAAGGAGAGATGGAATTGCCACATGGTTCTCATCCACGCCTCTATCAGAAAGAACAAGGATTGTAGTTCCTTCACGATAGGCCTTATCTACCTCTACAAAAAGATGCTCCAGAACTCGTTTCATAGGAGTGCTCTTGTAGTAGAGAAGTGAAACCGTTGATGAATGCTCTAGAGATTTAATCTTAAGCATATCCAAATCTGCCAGGATTGGATTATGAATCTTAAGCACATGGCAGTTAGAAGCCTTCTCCTCTAAGAGATTACCGTTCTTTCCAACATATACACTTCTGGAGGTTACTATCTTCTCACGCTCTGCATCGATAGGTGGATTTGTAACCTGTGCGAAAAGCTGCTTGAAGTAATAGAATAATGGCTGATATTCCTTGGAAAGTGCTGCGATTGGTGTGTCCACACCCATGGAACCAATCTGCTCTGTTCCATTTAGAGCCATAGTTCTTATACCCTCATGATAATTCTCATAGGTATAGCCAAATGCTTTCTGCAGCTTTTGTCTTTCTTCGCCTTCGATGGCAGGAACCTTCTCATTTGGAATCTTTATATCCTTAAGTTCCACCAGAGACATATCCAGCCATTCACCATAAGGTTCCTTCTTTGCATACTTCTCTTTTATTTCCTGATCTGTGTATATCTTAGCTTCCAGAGTATTTACCAGAAGCATCTTTCCCGGATAAAGTCTGTCCTTCTTTATAATGTGCTTTTCTTCTAGTGGAAGTACTCCAACCTCTGATGAAAGTATGAGACGACCATCATCTGTAATAAGATAACGAGAAGGTCTAAGTCCATTTCTATCCAGAATCGCTCCCATAACATCTCCATCTGAGAAAAGGATTGATGCAGGACCATCCCATGGCTCCATCATAGTTGCATAGTATTGATAGAAATCTCTCTCTTCCTGTGTAAGAGTATCGTTATGAGCCCATGGCTCTGGAATTGCTATCATGGCTGCAAGTGGAAGATCCATTCCACTCATCATCAGGAATTCCAGTGTATTATCAAGCATTGCTGAATCAGATCCGCTGGAAGAGATAACAGGTAGAACCTTAGTCATATCTTCAGAAGAAAATGTGTCTGTATGCATTGTCTCTTCACGAGCCAGCATCTTATCTGCATTTCCCTTTATAGTATTGATCTCACCATTATGAACCATAAGTCTATTTGGATGAGCTCTATTCCAGCTTGGATTTGTATTAGTAGAGAATCTTGAATGAACCATAGCGATGGCTGACTCATAATCCTTATCTTCCAAATCCGGGAAGAAAGTTCTAAGCTGTCCTACAAGGAACATACCCTTATATACTATTGTTCTACAGGAAAGAGATGGAACATATGTATTTACACAGCACTGCTCAAACTCTCTACGGATTATATAGAGCTGACGATCGAATTCCAGGTCTGTCTTATCCATCATATTCTCTGGACGCTGGATGAAAACCTGCTGAATTACTGGCATGCACTCTCTTGCTTTTGTGCCCAGAACATTAGCATCAGTACTAACATTTCTCCAACCAAGAATTGAAAGTCCACTCTTTTTTAGAATGGTCTCAAACATATTCTTAGCCTGTTTTCTCTCCAGATCACTTTGAGGGAAGAAGAACATACCTACTGCATAAGGTCTCTTATGTGTAGACTCTGTAACTTCAGCAGCTCCCATATCTTTAAGAAGCTTATCAAAAAACTTTCGTGGAATCTGCGTGAGGATACCAACACCATCACCAGTTTCACCAGTGGCATCCTTACCAGCTCTATGCTCCAGATTCTCGACTATACTGAGTGCATCTGTAACCAGCTGATGGCTAGGTGTTCCATCGATTTTGATAATTGCACCAATACCACAGTTATCATGTTCAAATGATGCATCATACAGTCCATCTTTCTTAAGTTTCTCGATTTCGCGATTCATTTTAACTCCTCCTAAATCCCATTCATAAAACCCTTAGTTTTATTTTATGCCCTGTTTTTGCCCAACTTTTATTTGTTTAAAACAGCTAAACACGCAGAAAGGCGCTTTAAGTCCGTAAACTTAAAGCGCCTTTGCTTTTTATGATTTATTTTATTTTCGAAACTAAACACAGTATATAACTTTATTTTTAAAAGTCAAGTAGTATTTTAAATTAATTTTATTATGATTTGTTTTTTCTACTTGTACATCAAGATTTATAAAACCGGATATTGGTTATTAAAGCATGCAGTACATAGCGGCAGATTACCTACCATGGTCTTGAAATCCTCTATTCTCAGATACTGCAAAGAATCAGCTCCTACTCTTTCACGAACTTCCTCACTGGAATGCTCTGCAGCTATAAGCTGACTGGAAGTTGGCACATCTGTTCCATAGTAGCATGGATAAAGAAATGGAGGCGAACTAATCCTTACATGCACTTCCTTAGCTCCCGCCTGGCGTAACATTTCGATGAGCTGCTTCATGGTCGTTCCTCGTACGATTGAATCATCGATTATGATAATCCTCTTTCCGGCAACCACCTCTCCAAGAACACTTAGTTTCATATGAACTGCAGTCTGTCTCTCCTTATCCGTAGGCTTGATGAAACTTCTTCCAATATAGCTGTTCTTATGGAAAGCAAGTGCAAATGGAATCCCTGACTCCATCGCATATCCTTCCGCAGCAGCAAGTCCTGAATCCGGAACTCCCACAACAATATCCGCATCCACTGATGACTCTCTGGCCAATGCTCTACCAGCCTTAATTCTGGCATCGTGAATTTCAATGCCATCCATGATGGAATCATTTCTGGCAAAATAAATATATTCAAATATACAGTGAGCCCGCTCCTTCTGACAAAGACTTCTGTCGCTGGATACGCCCTCTTCCGTGATGGAAATGATTTCTCCCGGCTCTATATCTCTGATGATTTCTCCACCGATTGATTTAATGGCAGAGCTTTCTGACGCAAGAATATATGTGGTATTCTTCTCTTCTGACGCTGAATTGTCACTTGCCTTTCTCTTGCCAAGGATAAGTGGTTTTATCCCAAATGGGTCACGAACTCCCACCAGTTTTCTAGGGCTCATAACCACAACTGCATATCCACCTTTCAGCTTAGCCGCCGACATTTTGATTGCGTCCTCGATGGAGGCACATTTTACTCTGTCACCTATTATCTCATAAGCCAAAACCTCTGAATCCGAAGTTGTATAGTGCGCTAGTCCTCGATACATCTGCTCATTCTTCATCTCCTGAGCATTTACAATATTCCCATTATGTACTAAAGCGAGACTACCCTTTATATAGTTCATAGCAATTGGCTGAGCATTTTCAATAATACTTCCGCCAGTGGTGGAATAACGAACATGACCAACTCCTATGTTGCCCTGCAGTCTCTCAAGATCATCCTGGCTGAAGACCTCATTTACCAATCCCATATTCTTCTTTAACCTGATATTCCCCATAGGTCCCGTAGTATCAGATACTGCAATACCTGCCGCCTCCTGCCCTCTATGCTGAAGCGCTATAAGACCATAATAAATATCACTGGAAACCTCTTCACCGCTCAGTGAATAAATACCGAATACGCCGCACTCCTCATGCAGCTTGTCATCACAAAGATCTTTTTTCATTATGATATCCCTTCTATTTTCAAAAGAATAAAAGAAAAGACACTTCGAGCCCAAATGAACTCGAAGCGCCTTTGCTTCATAAATATTTGTTTGACCACTACATAATAATTATCTTGAATAAAAAAATCAATAGTTTTTATTTTTTTCTAAGAATTATATATATTCTGTCACTGCCTTTTCTTGGTTTATCAAAGGAAAATGCGTCATATACCACAGCTCCATTAAAGCCCGCCTTCTTAGCTGCCTCTTTTATCTCTGAAGCACCGAAGACTCTTTGTTTATGAACTTCCTTTTCACCATTACTGAATTCCAATGTATAGGTATGAATACGGGCATCACTGTCATATTCATTTCGCCAGATGCATTTTACATCCCCTAAATCCTCCGTGAAAATCTGCCCATCCAATTCCTCTATAAAGAAATGTTCCGTCTTCAGATCAAAGATGAATACTCCACCTTTCTTCAGGTTATCTCTGGCAGCTTTCATTGTTTGAGATAGGTCCTCAACTGTTGTTAGATAATTCATGCTGTCGCATATACTGATTATGGCATCCTGCTCGTCATTAACCTGAAAGCTTCTCATATCCTGAAGGAGATAATTTATCTTCTTAACCTTCTCCTTATGGTTTTGGGCAACCTCCAGCATATCCTCTGAAAGATCAATTCCAGTCATCCTAAATCCATCCCCTGCCAAAAGCCTGGTCATCATTCCAGTTCCACAGCCTAGCTCAGTCACCAAAGAGCAAGGTTCAACTCCATATTTAAAAAACAGTTGAAGCAGATAGAATTTCCAGTTCTCATAGTTAATATTATCCATCATTTGATCATAAACAGATGCAAAGAACTTGTAACTGGTGCTGTCTTTTTCAGTTTTGTTTGTCTCCATGTTAATCTCCGTAATACCTATATAATTCTTTCTCTCATTTGTAATTCACTCATTTGTAATTCACTCATTTGTAAACATATGGGAAAATCCCATGACAATTATACCAAATTATCTTACTTTATAACACCCTGAGAAACAAAGAACCTGCAGGCTCATTTCTGAAACCTGCAGGTCTTAGATAGAAAGATTGAAGAAGTTGTAAACTTTATTTATTCAGCACTCTTCAGTTTCATGATCTTCTGATCACCTGAAGAAGTATCAATCTCCATACTATTTGTTCCACTACCACAAACATAGTTATCTCCATTTTTTTCAAATGGAAGTTCATAGTCAAAATCTCCACTACTATGAGTCGATTCAACTGAAACATCTGATTTTTCTGGCAGATATATATTTATCTCTCCTGAAGAAGCTGTAAAGGATGATTTTTCTGGAACCTCGCTAAAAGTGTATTTTCCATCTCCACTAGATGCATCCGTTTCTATATTTTTGATTTTCTTACCGTTAAACGTAACATCACCAGAACTTGTCACAACATTTACAATACTTGAATTTTCAACATCAGCTGTAATCCTTCCAGATGATACTTCCAGCTTTATCTCACTACTATCACCTTTTTGATTAAGGTTTACACTACCAGAAGATGCTGTGAGATCAATCTTATCAGCAGTACAATTCACATCTATTTCACCAGAGGAAGCATTTACATTAATTGAACTAGCATTTAATTCTTTTCCCGAAAATGAGCCAGATGATATTTCAACTTTCAGGTTACTAAGTTTTGTATCTGAAGGAATAGTAATATCAAGATCTTTATCTAAATTTGTGAAATCCAGACCTCTATCAGATTTACAAAATCTTATATAAAGTGTTCCTTCATTTACCCAGCTATGAACCTTCAGCTTATCTTCAATTGTCTTATTCGAAGTTTCCTTAATTTCTATAGCATCAGTTTCTGTTGCATTTAGCTTAATATCACCTAATAAATAATCTATATCTATAGTATCAATTTTCTCTGTTATGGTACGATCTCCAACAGTATATTTATCACCATTGTTATATGTATAGTTTATCGACTCCATACATCCAGTCAACGCGCCTAACATAACTGCTGCAAGTCCCGCAACCAATACTATTTTGCTCATTTTCTTACTAATCATATGTTTACTAATTCT
>CAMNGU010000086.1 GCA_946538525.1 uncultured Lachnospiraceae bacterium | reverse complement strand
TTTTCAATTTTTATAAATTTAGCCTTGACTTTTTATTTGCAGGCTATTATATAAACAAAAAAGCCGCTCCAGGAGCGACTTTTAACTACTTAAACTTGATGTCTACTATATATCTTAAATTATTAGAAAATCTCTAGAAAAAAATTAGAATTCTTTAAACTTCTCTAATTCCTCAATATAATCCTTTCCATAGGACGACAAAGTTCCACCTTTTCTAACTATATATCCAATAGTAAGCGGATCCTCCTCTATCAACTTAATTGAAACCATTCCCTTTAGGATAGCTTCATCTCCTGAAAGCATACCGGACCCGATGGAGTAACCATGAAGTTCCGACAGAATCTCCATAGTTGTTGCTCTATCATCTGATTTAATTAGCTTATTAAAATCATAATCCGCCATAGCTTCTTCGGATAGATAGAATTTACTATCATCACTTTGATCAAAGGAAACACATGGATATTCTGAAAGCTCTTCTATTGAGATTTCCTTTCTTCCCGCCAGCTCATGATCTTCCCAAACATAAATATATGTTTCTCTTATCATAAGCGGAGTAAATTCCAATCCATATTCCTTTAAAAGCTTCTTTATAACAGCTTCATTTGATTCGGAAAATGAAACAATTCCCACTTCACTCTTTAGAGACTTTACATCCTCAAGAACATTCATGGTCTTTGTCTCATGTATTGAAAAAACAAACTTATCCGGATCATTTTTCTTAATAACATTTGTAAATGCTTTTATAGAAAAGTTGTAATGCTGAGTTGAAACTGAAAATCTTTCTTTATTGCTGTTAGGTGAAAGATACCTATCCTCCATAATTTCGTACTGACTAAGCACCTTTTTGGCATAGGTAACAAACTCTCTCCCCTCATCTGTAAGGGAAATACCTTTATTGGTTCTATCAAATATAAGTATTCCCAGCTCTTCTTCTAATTCTCTTATACTGGATGACAGTGCCGGCTGAGATATAAACACCTTTGTGGCTGCCTCTCTAATAGAAGAAGAATTTGCCACTTCCAACACATATTTAATCTGTGAGATATTCATAATATGATTTCCTCTTTAAAACTTAGTTTATATTTATGATCAATCTATCAATCTAGAAACATATTTTTATACTATTTTTTCTTTTTACATTAATACAATACTTTATTCTGTCATATAAATAATAGAGTATATCTAAGAACTTTTGACGAGTTTTTGCTATATCTATCTAGATCCATGTATAAAGTCCGCAGTTTCCACAAGGATTCTTTCAGTTTCCGGCGTTCTGGTGCCCATGGTTGCAAATGCATGAAATGTTCCCTTCATTTGAATCATTTTCACTGGGACTCCTGCATCCATACACTTATTATATATAGCCATAGAATCTGCAAAGAGAGTTTCATTATAATCACAAGTAATAAATACCGGCGGAAAGTTTGTATAATCACCATAAAGCGGTGATACATACGGATTAAATGGATCCCCATCTCCCACATATGCAAGTTTCATCGGAACATCAAAACCTGGAAGCACTGTGAAGTCATCTACTTCATGAATGGTCCTATCTAAAGAACCAGTCAAATCCACCAATGGACTATGGGCTATAACTGCAGCAATGCTTTTACGCCCTCTATCCTTCGCCTTAAGCGCAAGCCCAAGACTCATATTACCTCCCGCACTTTCTCCTGCAAGAACCAGCTTAGAATTAGGATACTTCTTTCTAATCACCCTTAAAATGTTATAACAATCTTCAATAGCATCTGGGAACTTATTCTCTGGAGAAAGCCTATACTCTGCCGAGATCACTCTGTGACCTGTGTATTTCGCCAGCATTGAGCAATACGCTCTAACTGCCGATGCACTTCCAGTTACAAAACCTCCTCCATGCATATAAAGAATAACGATATCATCATTTACATTTTCCGGAAGAAGTAGCTCAGAGATAGTTCCAGCAATTCTAACACGATACCCCTTTACCCCCTTCTCCTTTGGAAGAAATGTGTAACTAAGATTTGTTACCTTTCTGGCTCTTGGCCAATCAACAGTAAGCATGTTCTTATCAAACTCCTTATTTTTTGTAAGAAGTTTAACCACATTCTTATTTGTTCTCATTTCTTTACTTGTTGCTGTACGGGTAATAATTGACATTTCCCTAATCCGCCTTCTTTCTATTTCAAGTAATTTTTATAAATCATGTAATTTTTATAAATCAAGTATTTTTATAAATCAAAAATTTTTTAAATCAATCTACCGACTTAAGTGACTCAATCATATCAATAGTCATAAGTCTAAAAAATGTTACTGCCATCATAATTAATGTAAATACCAACGCAAGTACCGCTGCAATAACAAAACTAGGCGCATGGATTTCTCTCAGGAACACAAGATTATCCACTCCAATAACATCCATAACCATACCATGAAGATATGGACCAATAGCCAGTCCTAGAGCTATTCCCAAAATAGAACTAAGAATAGTCTCCCTATAAATATAGTGATTAGTCTCTACCGGAGTAAAACCTAAAACCTTTAAGGTAGCAATCTCTCTAGTTCTTTCACTAATACTTATGGCTGTAAGATTATATAGAACCGTAAATGCAAGTAACGATGCAATGACCACCAGCAAAATAACTATACTATCCAACCCCTGAATAGAGTCATTTGCACGCCTCAACACAGCTTCCGTGGTGCTTACATTTACTATATCATCACTCTTATACAGTTTCTTTGAAAGAAGCTCAGCATAGCCAATTCTGGTTTCACTATCCATAGATTCCACATCCACTTTAGGACTTCCAAACTCATCATAAAGAAGTCCATTTTTACCTATGACCGTGTTATACATTACCCCATGTCTAAAGGTACGAATAAATGTTTTCTTAGACATATAGATATAGTTCGACACATAATTCTCTGCTATAGCTGCGATCTTAACCTCATAGGTTTTTTCTTCATCATCTATAAGATTTATGTAATCTCCTACCCCCTTACCAGTGATGATTGAAATCCTAGGAGTAATGATAACACCTTCATCTGTCAGATTCAGTGTTTCTCCCTTCTGCACCTGATCTGCATCTTCACTAGTCACCACCGTATCTCTTGGATCTGCTCCTCTAAGAGTAAAATACTCTTGGAACATCTCATTATCCATATCAGGAACCAGTAAAAATATATCTAGTGAATGATTATCTTCATTTATTACCTTATAACTTTCCTGCCTCATCATAAGCGGCTGAACTATAAGGCCCTGATCCTTAATCTTCTTTTTCTCAGAAGTACCTTCTATTTCATCAAAACTCTTAACCTCTTCACCAAGAATCACCATCTCATCATAATGATGAATCTCTGAAAATTGCTTATCACCAACAGAAGCTGTACAATCCCTGAGAGCAAAACCGATAAACATGAGAAATGTACATCCACCAACACCAATAACAGTCATCAAAACTCTTCTTCTATATCTGGCTATATTTCTAAAAGTGGTTTTCCAGGAGAAAGATAAATGATTCCACAACCCGCTCCTCTCCAGAAGTATCCTCTTTCCTTTCTTTGGTGGAACTGGTCTAAGAAGATATGCAGGTTTTTCCTTAAGTTCCTTCATACAACTGAAGATAGTAACTCCAGTCATAACCACAAAAGAAACTGTGATACATCCAACAAACATTTTCCAATCAAAGCTAAATTTTATATCCTGGATTTCCAGCGGAAAACAATTATATACAAAATCCGGAAGGGTAAGAACTCCGATAAAATATCCTCCCACACAACCGATAAGAGTAGCCATGATAACATATATCATGTACCCACCAATAATATGACCATTTGAAAAACCGAGAGATGTAAAGGTACCCATCTCACCTCTTTCCTCAGCAATCATTCTTGACATAGTATTAGAGGTCATAAGAATTACAACCACTATAAAAAAGATTGGAATTATATCTGCAATAGAATCCACCTCTTTATACTGATCCATTAAAATCTTATAATTGGCTACTACATCATATCTTGTCTGAATAATCCATTTACATTCCGGAATCTCAATCTCTTCCATAGCCTGAGCATAAGCTTCATCCATGGCAGTTTCCATAGCTTCATCCATCTGCTCATCCGTCAATGAATTAATCTGTGCATCCGTTATAGGAGAAAGACTTTCAGTTACATTATCAGAAAGAGAAGCAATGAAGTTCTCAAAGGTCATTCCCAGTTTTCCTGCCTGCTCCCTAAGGCTCTTCTTCACCTCTTCCTGCTTGGCTTCAACCTCCTCACGAACAGCTTTCTCAACCTCATCCCTAACATCAGACTCTATCTCATCTCTTTTATTATCTACTTCCTCATGGGCAGTCTCAACAGCCTTGACATAAACCTCTTCTTCCCTAGCCCACTGCCTTTCAGACTTAATAGAATTGATCTCTGTCTTCAGTTTTTCCAGCTTCTTCTCATAGCTGTCAGAATATGGAATGTCCTCTTCATTCTTGGAAAACGTTACATATATATCTGTATATGCATCCATATCAAATACATCATCTCTCACCAGGATATAAGAACGAAGTTCGCCATTTCCAATATTAGCTGAACCATAATCTGTCCCCATATAAATTGGAGAAGTCACAGTTCCAGTAACAATAAATTTATGCTCTGTCAGATCTTCTTCATCTTTTGAAGTATCTGTATTCTTATCTTTACTCTTATCTTTATTCTTATCTTCTTCATCATCACTATCTTTCGGCTCAGAGATAACTATTATATCCCCCACCTTGTAGTGTCTTGAATCTGCCATACACTCATTATTCCTAAGAGGCAGATTGCCATCCCAAAGCTTATATCTATTTATATCTGTATCTATGGACATGACACGGATTACATCATCTCCGCTATAAACATATTTCGAGTATCCAAGAGTAACCTGGTCAACAGAACTTAAAGCTTCTATCTCCTCCTTGTCCGTTTCGGAAAAACCCAGTGTACTCAAAAGATGTATATCCATCATATTAGATTCTTCTACAAACTCATTTTCAGCAACACGAATAGCAGGCGTAGATTGACGAATGCCCGCATAGAAACCTACTCCAATAAGGATTATGGCCACTAGTGAGATAAACCTGCCAAAGGAGTGTATTATCTTTTTTATCATGTTCTTTGCTATCATATCTAATTCTTCTCTAAATCGTTGTTCTATAATTTTTTATTATATTTTTAGATTTTACCACTCTATCTCATCTGGTGATAATGGATTCTCATTTATCTTTATCTTATCCACTCCACCATTTTTTATTCTGATCACCTTGTCACATACCTTTGCTATCTCAGAATTATGAGTAACAATTATGGTTGTCTTCTTCCTGCTCCTGCAGGTATCCAGAAGCAGTTCTATAATATGTCTTCCTGTTTCTGAGTCCAGCGCACCAGTAGGTTCATCACATAGAAGAATCTTAGGATTTTTAGCTATAGCTCTGGCAATAGCAACTCTCTGCTGCTCACCGCCGGAAAGCTGACTTGGAAAGCTGCTAAGTCTCTCGCCTAGTCCAACTTCCTCCATAACCTCAGCAGGAACCAACGCATCCTTGCATAGCTGACAGGCAAGTTCAACATTTTCAACTGCTGTAAGATTTGCAACCAGATTATAAAACTGGAACACAAATCCAATATCATGCCGTCTGTACTGAATCAACTCACGACTTTTCATCTTGGAAATGTTTTTTCCATCCACCTTTATGATCCCACCTGTAGGCGAATCCATTCCACCAAGCATATTTAGTATTGTAGTTTTTCCAGCACCACTCTGTCCAAGAATAGCAACCATTTCCCCTTCTTCAACTGTAAAAGAACAATTTCGTACAGCATGAACCTTAACCTCGCCCATGTACTTCTTATCAACTTCCTTGAACTCTATAAATGCCATGTTCCTACTCCTGATATTTACTCATGAATTTCTATTTTTATCTTTTTTAATCTCTATTTATGAATTTCCGTTTATCTTTTTTATCTTTTTTATTTTTATATTTTTATCAAGATGATCACTTACTTAATTTCTTATATAGCTTAATAAATTCATCCTTCTGAATTTCTTCTTTTTCCAGAAGTTCATCCACCATTCCCAGAAGAATTTCCTTCTTATCCTCAAGAAGATTCCTACACCTTTCATCCTCAGCCTTTAGAATATCCATATCAGTAGTTACACCTATCTCACCCATGGCATAATCTTCTATCATAGCCTTGGCACATTTCTTTGCTCTTCTATAATCATCACTTACTCCAGAGGAATTGCAGCCAAATACCATTCTCTCCGCATTACGACCTGCAAGAAGAGTTACTATATGATTTCTCAGGAATGTCTCATCCATATTGTCCTCATACTCACTCTCTGTCATCTCCATTCTTCCGAGAGAGCCTGCATGACTTTTTATGCTGACCACCTTTGGAGGAAGGGATTTATTGAGGGCATACTGTGCTATAGCATGTCCTAATTCATGAACTGCAGTTCTCTTATAGGAATCCTTAGACAGTTTCCCTGGATCATGAAGAATAAGCTTATCTGAGGATGTCTCCAAAATCTCAGCTATAGTTGGAATATCCTTAGCCTTAATCAAGCTATAATTCTTAACATTCTTCTCAGTGGTAAATCTATCTCCCCTTTTATTAATTATCTGATGAATCACATGTTCAACGAATCTTCCATTACCAAAGTCACGACCATCTCTAAAATATTCCATAATGTCACGAATCTTCTTCAGCGCTGTTGCTTCGGTGGTAAATCCAAAGGTACTCATCTTCTTATCATAGATCTGCATCAACTGATCAACGCTATAATCATCAAAGTTAAATGTATATCCTATCCTCGATTTTATTCCAGGATTAGATTCAATAAATGCCTGCATCTGCTCTGTATAACCAGCAAAAATAAAGACTGTATCTTCCTTAAACTCTTCCATAGCCGTGATCAAAGTATCTATTGCTTCAGCTCCGAAGTCCTTCTCATCGCCCTTAACAAGAGAATATGCTTCATCGATAAATAGAACTCCACCTCTCGCATCTTCCACAACCTCTCTAGTTTTTATGGCTGTTTTGCCCACATACTCCCCTACCAAATCCTTTCGTTCTTTAACTGAAACCCGATTGGTCTTTAATACTCCAGAAGAATACAGTTCATCAGCGATTAACTTAGCAACAGTAGTTTTTCCTGTACCAGGATTACCCATAAATATCATATGCATTGAAAAGTCAGGAATATTCATTCCTCTTTCCTTCAAAAACTTTTTATAGATAACCTGATTCTTAAACTGCTCCAGTTTCTTCTTTATGCTGTCAAGCCCTACCAACTTATCTAACACCAGTGATTCGCGATTCTTTTCAGGTAATAATTTTTCAAAATGTTTTTTCTCCAGAACCAAAGGATATTCACTTATATCCAGCCCCTCTTTCATTGCCCTGTCAAATACTTCCACAGACCATTCACGCCTTGAAGCTTCAAAAATATTTCTTACCTCTCTGGCATTTCCAAAAAATCGTCCGTTTTTTCTTGCTAAGATACATTCCTGCAAAGTTGGAATTGCATCCGCTGCCAGTTCAAAATTCTCTGACTTACACATTACTTTAAAGATTTCAACAAGCTCAGTCTCAGAATAATCTTCAAAGTGTATAATCTTTCCAATCCTGCTCTTAAGACCAGGATTTAATTTCATAAGTTCATTCATCTCATTTGGATAACCTGCCATAATAACCACAAGGTTATCTCTGTTGTTCTCCATCTCTTGTATAAGAATTTCTAATGCCTGTTTTTCTTTTTCCTGACCATTCAAAAATCCATAAGCTTCATCTATAAAAAGAACTCCACCATATGCCTGTTCAATCACACTTTGAGCCTTACCTGCTGTACCGCCCTGGAATATAGATACCATATCCCCTACCTTTATACTAACCAATTTACTAGTTTTAGTAATCCCCATTGTATAATATAGATCTGCTATCTTCTGCGCTATAGTAGTCTTTCCTGTACCTGGATTTCCAGTAAATATCATATGCAGATTATTCTGGGCTTTATTATTTATTTTATTTGTTACCACTCTATCTTTATATAGAGTTCTAAGTTCATTTTTAACATTTTCCATTCCTACGATATCATTAAGTGAATCAAAAACTGAATCAACATCAACACTTCTATATCCCGGAATATAATCTGATCTTATGATCGTATCCTCGCGAATATCACTATAATAATTTGTTAGAATTCTATTCTTAAGGTCATCAATAAATCTTTTTCCTTTTAAATCTGCAGCTGGATATACCGCTCTAACATATTCCTCAAGCTTAGATTTATAATCTGAATCTACAGTAAACTTTGCATCTCCATAGAATAATTCAAGACACCTTTCAACAATATTATCAAGACTGAGTCCATCAAGAAAAACATGATGTTTAAATGTACGATAAAAAATCTCATGATCATGCTTATAATCTTTATAAACCTGTCTATTAGTTACCAGTATAAAATTCTTTATAGGATTATTCCTTATGCACTTAGACAGGAATTCCATACCCACCTTATACGATTCTACAAGATCTTTATTCCTCTGAAGTTCTCTTCCTGTAGGCAGATCTGTATCAAGCACAGGATGCCTAGTGAAATCTTCAATGATAATAGTATTTTCATTTTGGAAAACATCTTTAACTAATTCAATATTTTTATCGCAATACTCATATCCTAAAACATCTTTTTCACTTAAATATACATTACATAATTTATATAATGATTCAGCATCCCATACATTGCATGAAATCTCATCATCAAACATTCTTTTATTAATAAAACGAACAAGATTCTCATTATAATCCTGCTCTTCAACTACAAGGAGCAGATTATTATATGGAAAATCCTTCTCTCTATATGTCCCCTTTTCTAGCGCCACATCACTATCCATATTGACGAGAATTCTACTGATCATATATTCTTTCAGTTTTCTCATATTTGCTGAATTGATAGAACATCCGAATGCTGGAATATTATAATAAACATCATTGAGAATTCTCATTACTTTTTTTCGGCGTGTTGATGTATTATCTTGTATTTCTTTACTTAAATTATTTTTACTAGATTTATCCTGACTCATTATTTTTACCTTTCACTTCAATCCATTTGGGTAGGATTTTATTCCATATCTTAAAACAAAGTAACAGCGTATAAAGCGCTGTTACTCCATTTAAATCCTTATTCTAAACAGTTAACATTTCAAAATATTTATATATCTCTTTTATCCAGCTTACCAGTTCTAAGACGGTCATTCTGCCCCAGTATATCTATAAGTCTCGCCACTGTAGCATACTGATTAGCTATAAAATCACCACTTCTAAATGAAACATCATTTAGATCATATAATACAAAACCATATAATGTTTCTTTAAAATATAGTGGCATCTGAACCATTCTATACTTCTTGGTAGGCAGGAATTTATTATCATATAGATGATCCAATTCTATAAACTGTTGCTCAGGAGGGATAACTTTAATCTCCCCATCCGTCATAGCAACCTTAAGTCTCACCTTCTTCGGAGGAGCGAATTCTTCTCCCTGTTCGTGAAATATAGGTCTGTCATAAATATATACATAAGCATTTTCCACTCCGAACATGGCAAGATTAGAAACAATGGTAGCATAACTTTCATCTCCACCATGATTAAAATTAAGTGAATCCTCCACCATATTCTTTAATGTATATATGGATTCATTCATGGAAGTCTTATACTCAACCACCTCATCTCTAAGAGTTCTGACAATCTTCTCTAGAAGAGCTGAAAATGTTTCATATGCCTGACATTTTCTCTCATAATCATCAAAGCGTGCCATAATAGCTGCTTTAATTCTCTCAACATATGCAAGAAGCACATCCGCATCTGTATATTCAAGAGCACCGGTCTTAAAGAATTCATCCATTTTCGTCTTTAAAAACGCCACTCTCTCAGCGCTATATTCATGATCATCAACATAGTCAATGATAGTATTCATCAGTGCCTTATACATAATGAGGATTTTCAAATCCTCCTGCTTTGAAATATTATCAAACTTAAAAAATACACGATGGAAATACTTATCCAGATTATTCTTATTCAGCATAGCATCATCTGTATTTTTCTTGTCTAGGAACGAGCCAAATGAATCTCTTAAGATAAAGCTGGTAGGAATTGTAGTCTGACCCACACTCCAACCATCCATGATCATACGAACCATGGTAAAAACTCTTTTACCCAAATTTTTAGCGCTGGCATCAACTGTAGTAAGAGATGGTGTCATCATACTTCCACTTATGGAATTATCAAAGCCCATCACCTTGATATCCCTTCCTGGAACAAGCCCTCTATCTTTCATAGCTGCATAAAATGTTTTTGCCACATCATCATTTACACATAATACTGCTTCTATATCAGGATTCAAATCCAAGAATCTTTCACAATCTTCTCTGCAGTCCACTGAAAGATTTGTGGTAATTACACTCTTAGGATCCAGATCCAGCTTATAGTAAGCCAGCATTTCTTTAAAGGCTTCATATCTTTCTGCCACATCTTTATTATGATCATAGGACTTCATCATTCCTATCTTTTTGACATTTAGCTCCTCAACCAGATATTCAATTCCTTCAATAATGCCTGCCTTATTATCAAACATTACACCTGGATATTCATCCATTTTAGATGCTGCGAGTACGATAGGAATACCTCTCGCTTTTAATCCATCCATGAATTTTTTCAGATTTTCTTCTGTTGTCAGACAGCCAATGATGTCAGCAGCAACAATCAACGCGTCAAAATTAGTTGATGTAATAGTTTCAACATTTGTCTTATACTGAAACTCATATAGATCAGGAATACCTTTCATTTCTCTATCTATATATTTAACCGGTATAATAACAATATTTACATCATCTTTCTCAGATTCTCCGATAATCCCCTTAATAAGCCGCTCAGGAAATTCATCCATTATTCCGCTCATTACAAAGCCTACTGTTTTTCTATCCCCCATATATATCACCCCGATAAAAAAAACTCATAGATTCTTCGCTACTCAGCTAAGAATATTACTCTTTATAATACTTTCTCTGTCTTATTGTTTAACTATATATTTAGCTATTTATTTTTCGCTACTCTTCGTCAACTTG
>CAMNGU010000085.1 GCA_946538525.1 uncultured Lachnospiraceae bacterium | reverse complement strand
TGGTAAACCTGATGTATCAATGTGTCTCAATGCTTCACTGGCAGGTCTTGTAGCTATCACAGCTCCTTGTGATGTAACGGATGCATTTGGTTCAATCGTAATCGGTGCTGTAGCTGGTCTGTTGGTAGTATTTGGTGTATGGCTTCTAGATTTCAAGCTTCACATCGATGACCCGGTTGGTGCTGTAGCAGTACATATGATGAATGGTATCTGGGGAACAATTTCAACTGGACTTTTTGCTACAACAAAGGCCCCTGGAAATGATACAATAAACGGTCTTTTCTACGGTGGTGGTTTCCATCAGTTAGGACTTCAGTTACTGGGATTTGCGGCAGTAGCTTCATGGACAATCGTCATGATGATTATGGTATTTGGAATCATTAAGGCAGTCTTCGGACTCAGAGTTTCAGAGGAAGAGGAGCTTGAAGGTCTGGACTCAACAGAGCATGGTCTTGCATCTGCTTATTCAGGATTCAGTATCGTTGATATGTCTAGTGCAATGATGGTTGAAAATGAAAATACAAGCGTTGGTGTTAGCGAATATGAAAATGCCAGCGAAGCTCAGAAGAATGCTTCGGTACCTGTAGTAAATGCTTCTGCTGATATGGCAAAGGCAGGTGTTATTACAGATACAGGTATTAACAAAGTCGTTATCATCACGAAGCTTTCAAGATATGATAAGATTAAGAAATCACTTAATGCTCTTGGAGTAACAGGTATTACAGTAACTCAGGTAAGTGGTTGTGGTATCCAGAAGGGTACTGGAGAAAAGTATCGTGGAGTTGAGATGGATGTAACCCTTCTTCCAAAGATCAAGCTTGAAGTTGTAGTAAGTAAGATTCCTGTTGATAGCGTAATCGAAACAGCTAAGAAAACTCTTTATACAGGTAAGATTGGTGACGGAAAGATTTTCGTATATCCAGTAAGCCGAGTAGTAAAGATTAGAACTGGAGAAGAGAATTACGATGCACTTCAGGATGTAGAATAATAATTTAATATATTAAGACAGTAAGAGAGCCAGGCATGAGAGAGTGCCTGGCTCATTTGGCATAATGCGAATAGAAAGTAGGGGAATTACTTTATACTGCCATCCTTATCCATGTTTCAAAATTTACCTCAGGTGTTATAACCTGTGAATCAACTCGCATAGTTACTATATTATAAAGCTCTGTTTCAAATATTCTGTCCTTAATCCTATTTATAACGGTAATCTTATCCTGCTCTGTAAGTTCAGGGAGAAGAAGAACGAAGCTGTTACTAACAGGTGTCATGATGTCACTTTTTCTAAGAGTGGTTCTGATCAGCTCTCCAACTCCTTTGATAATACTTTCTCTTTCTTCTTGTGATATATACATTAAATCGATATCAATAGAAATCATCATCTCACAAGCAAATGAGTTGTATGTGTTTATGTATCTGCGCATATAATTATATATTGTTCTAAATTCAGTGATATCCAGCATCTGTGCTCCTGCCTCTGCCTTTTCCTGAATAGATTTATTAAATGTATTTAAATTAAGAAAATCGATTATTTCCATAATTAAGCTCCTTTCACAGTCTATATTAATCTATATATTTAACTATTAATCTATTTATTTATATCAAATCTGGTTTTCAAAATCTTTTACAGAGTATTAATTATTTATTAAAACTTTTATAACTTGTAATCTGAACACATAACCGGGCTAAGAGAAACTGCCTTTGGTGGAGTAGAAGAATCTGTAGTTCCATCTGTGATCATTGCAACCGGTTCATTATTTATAATGCATATACCCCATCCACCAGGAGTGAAATCGTCTGTTGTAGTTATATAGTCTGCATTAGTGGTACCAGCTGTTGCAGGATGAATAGTTTTTTATTCTTTTATTTTCTGTTTTTTTTGTTCTTTTTTTTGTTCTTTATAAGGCGATTATATGATTTATGTAGAAAGAGTTTTATAAAATTTTGACATTTTTGTCAGGAATATGATGCTGGTTTTGAGGTGAAAAACGATTTCACATTTCTGTCACAGTGCTTACACTTTTCACACACAGTGCCAACACTTTTTGGTCATTTTCGGCTAAAAATAGGGCTTTTTGGTCATATAAAAAAAGTATAAGGATTTCACAAAAAAATGAACTAAAAAACCATTGAAAAAGTAGTATACATAAAGGTATAATACTGAATAGGGGAAAGCAGAAGGGGAAATACAAAACATAATACATAATAAAACACTATACCGTATTTAATTGTATCGTATTTATATGAAATTGATTTTTTAATCATAATAATCATCTTTATAAGTGTTGTAAGAGAGGGAGAAGAGAGATGGCATTATTTGTAAGCGATGCAAAAGAGAGGGAATTAAATCTGTGTCATTTGTTATATACGAATGTTCCAGAGAAAGAGCTGATGAATAACTATGGTTATTCGTATGAGGAGATCATGCAGGCAAAGTCTGATATGGTTAGGTTTGATGACTATCAGTATTGCAGAGGAAATCTTCGAAAGGCTTTTAGGCGTAAATAATTATTTGTTCTTGACTTTTAATTATTAAGTTATATACTGTTTATAGTTAAAAATATAAATAAAAAATATAAATAATAAAAAAATATATTATATTAAAAGCAAAGGCGCTTTGAGTTTTTATAGCTCGAAGTGCCTCTTTTTTATGCTGTTATGTTGATTTTTGAAATATAGGAGGTTCAAAATGGCAAAGTATATCTTCGTTACTGGTGGTGTTGTTTCTGGTCTTGGAAAAGGAATTACAGCGGCGTCTCTTGGTCGTCTTCTTAAAGCGAGAGGACTTAAGGTGGCGGCTCAGAAGCTGGATCCATATATAAATGTAGATCCAGGTACCATGAGTCCATATCAGCATGGCGAGGTTTATGTAACAGAGGATGGAGCCGAAACAGATTTGGACCTTGGACATTATGAAAGATTTATAGATGAGGATTTGAATAAGTATTCCAACCTGACTTCTGGAAAGGTTTACTGGAATGTACTTAATAAGGAAAGACAAGGAAAATATCTGGGTTCAACAGTTCAGGTTATTCCTCATATTACAAATGAGATTAAAGAGTTTGTATATAGAGTAGGAAATGAAACTGATGCAGATATAGTTATTACAGAAATTGGTGGAACCATCGGTGATATTGAGTCACAACCATTTATAGAAGCCGTAAGACAGATTTCTCTTGAGGTACCACCAGAAGATAGTTTGTTTATCCATGTTACATTAGTTCCATTTCTCCATGGTTCTGATGAGCATAAGTCAAAGCCTACTCAGCATTCAGTAAGGGAATTACAGGGAATGGGAGTGCGCCCTGATATTGTGGTTCTTAGATGTGATGAGCCTCTTGAAGAATCCATATTTAGAAAGATTTCCATGTTCTGTAATGTTAAGGAAGACTGCGTTATAGAGAATAGAACCCTGCCAACTCTTTATGGTGCTCCTCTTATGTTAGAGGATGCAGGTCTTTCTAAGGTTGTTTGTCGTGAACTTGGAATTGACGCTCCAGAACCTGATCTTGGTGAGTGGAAAGCTCTGGTGGATAGCATAGAAAAATGTGATAAAGAAGTTACCATCGGTCTTGTTGGAAAATATGTTCAGCTTCACGATGCATATCTTTCAGTTGCAGAAGCACTTCATCATGCAGGATATGCTCTGGGCTCAAATGTAAATATTCAGTGGATTGATTCAGAAGAAATAGATAGAACAAATGTTGAACTGAAACTAGGATCTCTCAGTGGAATCATTGTTCCTGGTGGATTTGGCGACAGAGGAATTGAAGGAATGGTACTGGCAGCGCAGTATGCAAGAACTCACAATATTCCATATTTTGGAATCTGTCTCGGCATGCAGATTGCAGTTATTGAATATGCAAGAAATGTGGCAGGTCTTAAGGATGCCTGCTCAGGTGAGTTCCATGATGCTACAGATGTAAAGGTTATCGACTTCATGCCTGGTCAGTCTGATGCAGTAGACAAGGGAGGAACTCTACGACTGGGAAGCTATCCGTGTGTTATTACCCCTGGTACTCTTATGGAAGAATGCTATGCAGAAAGTATACCAGAAGGAGAGAAGAAAAATGTAATGGTTATTAATGAAAGACATCGTCACAGATATGAATTTAATAACGATTATAGGGACATTTTAACTAAAGCAGGACTGGTTATATCTGGTCAGTCACCAGATGAAAATCTTGTTGAAACTGTAGAGGTTCCAGAGAACGATTTCTTCTTAGGAGTTCAGTTCCATCCAGAATTTAAGTCTCGTCCAAACAGACCACATCCTATTTTTTATAGATTTGTGAAAGCAGCTTGTTCACGCAATTCATAATAATTCAAATAATTATTGAACATAAATGAGCAGAGTGCTAGAATGCGTAGTGGTAAAAATTGATTATATCTATTTAATTACATCTATTTAAAAGAAGAGGTTAAAAGAAGAGATTAAAAGAGGAAGAAATGGAACAGACTAACAAAAATTTAAATGTATCATTTGACCGAAAATTGATCCTCGAAGACGGTAGTGAGTACCTGGGTTATGGCTTTGGTGCTGAGAGAGAGGCTGTCTGCGAGATCGTATTTAACACATCTATGGCAGGATATCAGGAGATTATTTCTGATCCATCCTACACGGATCAGGCAATAGTAATGTCTTATCCGCTTATTGGGAATTATGGAATTACCGACGAAGACTTTGAGAGCAAGATGCTCAATCTGGGCGCTCTTATCGTAAGAGAGGTAAATGAGTCTCCATCTAATTTCCGTTTCACAAGAACTCTTTCTGAGCTTCTTGAGGAATCGGATGTTCCTGGAGTGTATGGAGTTGATACCCGTAAGCTTGTTAGAAGTATCAGAGATCATGGTTCGAGAAAAGTGCTTATCACTAATGCGGAAACTACACTGGAGGAAGGACTTGAGAAGCTGAAGAATACTGAACTGAGACATGATCAGGTAAAGAGATGCAGCTGCAGAAAGAGATGGTATGCTCGTACCTCAAATCCAAAATATAATGTAGTAGCAATAGACTGTGGAATGAAGATGAATATCGTTCGTGAACTGAATGCTCATGGTTGCAATGTAACAGTTGTACCTTACAACATAGATGTTCAAGATATCATTTCCATGAATCCGGATGGTCTTTTCATTTCAAATGGTCCTGGAGATCCAGAGGATGTTCCAGAGGTTATTGAAACTCTTAAGGCTCTTAAGGGTAAGCTTCCTATGTTTGGAATATGCCTTGGACATCAGCTTATATCTCTTGCCTATGGAGCAAAGACTTATAAACTTAAGTTTGGTCATCGTGGAGGAAATCATCCTGTAAAGGATTTGGCTACTGGCAAGATAGAGATAACAAGTCAGAACCACAGTTATGCAGTTGATGAAAATACACTTGAGGGAACAGGACTTAAGGTTTCACATATCAATCTTTTAGATAATACAGTTGAGGGACTCTGCAACTATGATGTAAATGCTGAAAATGTGGCTCAGGATGAACCACGAGTTTTTTCTGTGCAGTATCATCCAGAGAGTGCACCTGGTCCACAGGATAGCAAATATCTGTTCGATAGATTTATTGAGTCCATGAAAATGAATAAGAATTGAGAAACACCCACATCATTATATAAGAAAAAGGAAAATCAAAAATGCCGAAAAGAAAAGATATACATAAAATACTTGTAATTGGATCTGGTCCTATTGTTATTGGACAGGCTGCAGAATTTGACTATGCTGGAACTCAGGCTTGTCTTGCTCTTAAGGAAGAAGGATATGAGGTAATCCTTGCAAATTCAAACCCTGCAACAATCATGACTGATACAATGATTGCAGATAAAGTTTATATGGAACCTCTTACACTTGAATATCTTGCTCGTATATGTCGTTACGAGAGACCGGATGCCATCGTTCCAGGAATTGGAGGACAGACAGGTCTTAACCTGGCTATGCAGTTAAATGATAAGGGAGTTCTTGAAGAGTGTGAGATAGAGCTTCTTGGAACTGATGCGGCCAGCATTAGATGTGCAGAGGATAGAGAAGAATTTAAGGAACTTTGTGAGAAACTGGGAGAACCGGTAGTTCCTTCTGAGATAACATATTCCGTTGAAGAAGGTCTTAAGGCTGCAGAGGAGATAGGATATCCTGTAATACTGAGACCTGCATTTACCCTTGGTGGAACCGGTGGTGGTTTTGCTGATAATCCTGAGGAAATGGCAGACATGATGAAGAATGCTCTGGCACTTTCTCCAGTTCATCAGGTACTTGTTGAGAAGAGTATCAAGGGATATAAGGAAATTGAATACGAAGTAATGAGAGATGCAAATGATACAGCTCTCGTTGTTTGTAATATGGAAAATCTGGATCCTGTTGGAATTCATACTGGTGACTCAATAGTAGTTGCTCCTAGCCAGACACTTACCAATAAGGAGTATCATATGCTCCGTGACAGCGCCCTGAGAATCATCAGAGCACTGGGAGTAGAGGGTGGTTGTAACTGTCAGTTCGCTCTGGATCCACAGTCCTTTAACTATTATGTAATCGAGGTTAACCCTCGAGTATCAAGATCTTCGGCACTTGCTTCAAAGGCCAGTGGTTATCCAATCGCAAGAGTATCTGCGAAGATAGCAGTAGGTATGAATCTTGATGAGATTAAGCTGGCTAATACACCTGCCTGCTTTGAGCCTACACTGGACTATGTAGTAACAAAGATGCCTAGATTCCCATTTGACAAGTTTACTCTGGCTTCAAATGTACTTTCAACTCAGATGAAGGCTACTGGTGAAACAATGAGTATTGGCCGTACTGCTGAGGAGAGTTTGCTGAAGGCTATTAGATCTCTTGAGGATGGAAAGAATCATATCCATCTTGAGAAGTTTGATGTTAAGAGTCTTTCTGATAAAACTGATAAGAAAGAAGCTAAGAAGGAAGCTATTGAGAAACTTCTTACCTATGTTGAGGATGGAACAGACGACCGTATCTATGCACTGTCACAGCTGATATGGCTGGGTGTGGATCTTCAGGTTATATATAGCAAAACAGGGATTGATATGTTCTTCCTGGATAAGATTAAGAACATAGTTGATTTCGAGAAGAAGATAGAAGAAGCTGCTGAAAATGGAAAGAAGCAGGATGAAAACGTTGATCTTAGTCAGATATTTGACAGAGATATGTTGTATGAAGCAAAGAAGATGGGCTTCTCTGATTCGTATATTGCAGAGCTTGTGGGAGTTTCTGAGGATGAGGTATATGAACTTCGTAAGGAGCTTGGCATAAGACCTGTATACAAGATGATTGATACCTGTGCCAGCGAGTTTGACAGCTATGTACCTTACTTCTATTCAACCTATGAGGAAGAAAATGAGTCAGTAGTATCAGACAATAAGAAGATCATAGTTCTTGGTTCTGGTCCTATAAGAATCGGACAGGGTGTAGAATTCGATTATTCTACAGTTCATGCAGTTAAGACCATTCATGAGATGGGATATGATGCAATAGTTATCAATAACAATCCTGAAACCGTTTCAACAGATTATACAATAGCTGATAAGCTTTATTTTGAACCTCTTACTGTTGAGGATATTATGAATATCATTGATCTGGAGAAACCTGATGGAGTAGTAACTTCACTGGGTGGACAGACAGCAGTAAATCTGGCTGAGCCTCTTAAGAAGAAGGGTGTTAATCTGATTGGTACAAGCTGTGAAGCTATCTTCAGAGCAGAGGATAGAGATGCATTTGAAGATGTTATTACATCTCTTGGTATCCCTCATCCAAAGGGAGTTGCAGTTACTGACATCGAGAGTGGTGTTGAGGCTGCAGCTAAGATTGGTTATCCGGTACTGGTTCGTCCAAGCTTTGTACTTGGTGGTAGAGCTATGGAGATCGTGGCAAATGAGGAAATGCTCCGTCACTATCTCAAGACTGCCGTTGAAGTTGATGAGGACAGACCTGTTCTTGTAGATAAATATATTGTTGGAAAAGAAGTTGAGGTGGATGCTATCTGTGATGGAACTGATGTATTCCTGCCAGGTATTATGGAACTGGTTGAGAGAACTGGTGTCCATTCTGGAGATAGTACAAGTGTATATCCTCCATATTCTATTTCTGAAAAGGTTAAGGAAACTATTACTGAATATACAACCAAGCTTGGTCTTGGAATTGGAATAGAAGGTCTTTTCAATATTCAGTTTATCGTAGATAAGGATGACAGCGTATATATTATCGAGGTTAATCCTAGAGCTTCAAGAAGTGTTCCATTTCTTTCTAAATCCACCGGTTACAGCCTTGTTGATATCGCAACAAAGGTTATGCTGGGTAACAGCCTTAAGGAACAGGGCTTCGTTGGAATAGCTCCAGAAGGTGGACTGAAAGTTATTGAAGCTGAGAAGGCTGCAGAAGAGTTTGACTCATTTGATCTTAAAAAGAATGCAAAGAAATGGTATGTCAAGACTCCTGCATTCTCATTTGCTAAGTTAAATGGTATGGATCCATATCTTTCACCGGAGATGAAATCTACAGGTGAGGCTATTGGATATGACAGAAGTTTGAAGAGAGCATTCTACAAGGCACTGCAGGCATCTGGTATCAAGATGAAGGGATATGGAACCGTTATGGTTACCCTTGCAGATGAGGATAAGGAAGAGGCACTTCCACTAGTTAGAAGATTTTACGATCTGGGCTTCAATATTGAGGCTACAGTTGGTACAGGTGAATTCCTTAAGGAACACGGTATTAGAACAAGAATTAGAGGAAAGCTCAGTGATGGAAGTGATGAGGTACTTCGTTCAATCGAAGCGGGCTATGTAAGCTATATCATTAATACAAGAGCTATTCTGTCTGGTATTCATTATCAGGATGGTGCTGAAATCAGAAGATGCGCTATCATGAATGGTGTAACAATCTTCACTTCACTTGATACAGTTAGAATTCTGTTAGATGTTCTTGAAGATATTACTCCAAGAATTTCTACTATTTAGTTGTTTTTGTTATCCTGAGCGAAGCGAAGGATCTTAGCTCTGCAGAAAGGGATTTATTATGAATTATACAGAGTCAGAAATCATGGAATATATTGAAGAAGAGGATGCCAAGTTTATAAGACTTGCATTTAGAGATGCCTTTGGTGTGCAGAAGAATATTTCTGTTATGCCAGGTGAGATACATAAGGCTTTTAAGGATGGTATTCCTATCAATGCCAAGGTTATCAGAGGTTTTGAGGGTAGCAGTGATGCTAACCTCTATCTTAAACCGGATGCCTCAACTCTTTCAGTACTTCCATGGAGACCTGATTCCGGTAGGGTTCTTAGAATGTTCTGTGATGTCTGCAAGGCTGATGGAACTCCATTTGAAGCAGATACCCGTAATATCCTAAAGGATGCAGTGGCAGCAGCTCAGAAGGCTGGTATTGAGTTTCGTTTCGGTTCAGAGATGGAATTCTATCTCTTTAAGATTGATGATGAAGCGAAGCCAACTAAGATTCCTTACGATGAGGCTGGCTATATGGATATTGCTCCCCTTGATAGAGGTGAGAATATTAGACGAGATATATGTCTTACCATAGAGGAAATGGGTCTCACACCGGAAAGATCTCATCACGAGAGAGGTCCTGGACAGAATGAGATTGATTTTCACTATGCAAAGCCAATTAAGGCAGCGGATCAGATGACTACCTTCAAGATGGTAGTCGCTACAGTGGCAGATAGAAATGGGCTCTATGCTGATTTCTCTCCAATGCCACTTTCAGATAAGCCGGGAAATGGCTATCATATTAATATTTTTGCGCAGGATAGCGAAGGAAAGGATGTTGTTAAATATGCAGCAGCCGGTATCCTTTCAAAGATTAAGGATATCACCATATTCCTGAACCCAACTGACGCATCATATAACAGATTTGGATGTGGTACTGCCCCAGACAAGGTAAACTGGTCAAATGAGGGTGGTTCTGAACTTATGACAATCGATGAGGTTGCGGGAAAGACTAAGGTTGAACTTCGTTCCCCGGATGCTCTTAGCAATCCTTATCTTGCTTATGCGCTGCTTATCTATGCAGGGCTATATGGAATCGAGAATAAGCTTAATCTTCCAGAGGAGTTAGAAGAGGAATTGGCTCTTCTTCCAAAGTCCAGAAAAGAAGCAAGAGCAATGGCAGAGAAGAGTGATTTCGTAAAGGAAATTCTGCCAAAATCTATTATTGATAAATACTTGAACTAGTTTGAGTGGCTATATTTTTCTTACCTGTATTCTAAATTGAGCTTAGAATAAAGTAAGTTGGTAACATATGTGATTAGTTAGTAGATAAGGGTTCCGGATAGTTCAGTTATGAAAGAAAGTGCGCAGAATAGATACTCAGTACTTATAGTATCTTCCTCGGAACAATTTAATATGGCTGCCAAGAAGGTTCTTCCAGAAAAGAGATTTCACACCATAGAGATTAGGAAAAGTGCGTCTCAGGCAAGGCGAGAACTATTGATGCGTGACTATGATGTAGTTCTTATAAATGCTCCTCTCCAGGATGGTATGGGAACAGATTTTGTAATGGATATTGTGGAGAAGAGTAGTGCCGGTGTGATATTTGCTGTGCCAAATGAAATCTATGGAAATGTGAATGATCACCTAATTGAGTACGGTGTACTGACAATGCCGAAGCCAGTGAAGAAAGATGAATTGGAAAGAATGATTAGGCTTCTTACGGCTTTGAATGACCGCCTTAGAAAGACTCAGAAGAAGCTTCGTGTTATGACTGAGAAGATGGATGAGCTTAAGGCTATGAGCCGTGCAAAGCTTATGCTGGTGGAAAAGGGAATGACAGAAGCAGAAGCTCATGAGTATATTCTTCGTGAGGCAATGAACCGTGGCCTTACCAAGAAACAGGTGGCGCAGGATATTATCGATGATTAAGTAATATAAGTATTATCTAAATAAACAGAATAAAATAAAATTTAAATCAAAAAAATTAAAAAAATATTTGACAATCGTGTTTTACGAGAGTACAATGCATAACTGTAAAAGACAAAGGCGTCTTAGAGAGTAATCTCTAAGGCGCCTTTTTGCGCGTAGTCCGAGCAATGCACATATGCATGCATATGTGCAGAATAGAAATTTTTTATCTGCGTACTTGTACGCATAGATAAAAAATTTCTATTCTGTAATATGTGCGAAGCACATATGTATATTGCGAGGACCGCGACATGAGATAAACCACGAAGTGGTTTATGAATGCATATGAATGCATACTAATGCAGATGTGCGAAGCGCATATACATGTAATAGTAATATAAATCAAGGAGGATATAAAAATGGCA
>CAMNGU010000084.1 GCA_946538525.1 uncultured Lachnospiraceae bacterium | reverse complement strand
TTATAAGCGCTCGAGCTATTGCAACTCTCTGAGCCATACCACCACTTATCTGATGTGGATAGGACTTTTCAAATCCAGTTAATCCCACCATTTCAAGATACTCTGGTATCTTATCTTTCTTTTCTTTATATACATGACGGGCCTTAAGTCCAGCTGCTATATTCTGTTCCACAGTAAGCCAATTAAAAAGTCCCCCCTGCTGAAATACATAACCTCTTCTAGGATCCGCCTTAACGATCTTCTCGCCAGCTAGAGAAAGCTGACCACTCTGTGGTTTATCAAGTCCCGCTATAAGTCTGAGAAGAGTTGTCTTTCCACAACCGGAAGCTCCAATGACAGAGATAAACTCTCCCTTCTTCACTTCAAGATTAATATCAGAAAGAGCTGTCACTTCGCTCTCTTCATCCTTATAAATTCTATTCACATTTTCTATCTTTAAGATAACCTCATCCGAAGGCCTGTAATCTCTTATATCTACACTACTCATTTAAGCACCCCCTTCTGCCATCTGAGAGCTTTTGATTCTATCAGCTCTAGAAGCCATGTGATAATACTGAAGAGAATTGCCATCACGATGATCGCAGCGAACACTTTATAATATGCACTCCAAACCTTTGAAGCATTTATATAGTATCCCAGACCACCTGGCTGTCCCATCATCTCGGCCATAACAAGGGTTGTAAATGCGTAACCATTGGCTGTAGTTATTCCTGTAAAAATCTGCGGAAGGGCATAAGGAATTGCAATATGGAAAACAAGATAAGCCTCATTTCCACCCAGAGTTCTTCCTGCCTCAAAGAGAGTCTTTGGTGTACTTTTTACACCGGCTGCAGTCAGGGCTGTAACCAGACTCCATACACATACTGCAATAAGAAAAACAGCTGCAGAAAATGGTGTAGGTAGTAGTGTTAAGGCAAATGGCATCCATGCTACCGCAGGGATTACTCCCAGCACCTTAAGAACAGGACTTACCCAATAGCTGATCTTTGGAAACCAACCTACCAGAACACCGGTTATAATTCCTAATAACACTCCAACAGAAAAACCTATCAGATAAAGTCTTAGAGAATAAAGTGTGTTCTGCCAGATAAATCCACCCTCTGATACGAAGGCTTCCATAATACCAGCTGGTCCCGGGAAAAATGGCTGGGTAAAAACCTGAAGCTTAGTTCCTAGTAAGTCCCATAAAAATAACGCTATACCACACGCAAATCTGAACGCTGTCTGCTTGCGATAATTTTTTCTTCTGACATCAAACTTATAATCTATTATTCCTGCAATTATGTATCCCAAAATTAAGGCATACAGAACAAATCTGTATGCCTGATTACTGTCTATCTGAAGTCCCAGCACCGGATGTTTTTCAAATGTAACACCGGATGCCTTTTGTGGGACGATTATGTTTAGAACAGCTGCCATAGCAAAGCCAAGTACTGAGATAAAAATACGCAGAATGTATTTTAATTTCTTATTCATAATAACTCCATACTTGTTTTATTTTTTTTGTTTTTTAATATCCCTATATATTTATGTTTTATAAATTTATTTAGTTAAATGCTTTATCAAAGGCCTGCTGAAGATCTTCAATCAGATCATCCGGATCCTCAAGTCCCAGCGAAAGTCTTATAGTATTTGCATGAATATCTGCTGCCTGCTGAAGCTGAGGATTCAACTCTGTATGTGTTGTAGTTGATGGATTAATGATCAGTGACTTAGCATCACCAATATTAGCCTGGAAACCAAATACCTCCACAGCTTCAAGGAACTTAGTTCTCTCAGCAATATCCCCCTTAAGGCCAAATGATAAAACACCACCTGCACCCTTTGGAAAATACTTCTTTGCAAGCTCTGCATATGGGTTTCCCTCTGCACTTGGATGTTTAACCCAGAGAACCTCTTTTCCAATACGGGACTCCAGATATTTAACTACCTTCTCAGCATTGCTAACCTGCTTTGCCACTCTCTCTGAAAGTGTCTCCAAACCCAGAAGTACCAAATAACCGCTGAATGGCGCCAGAGCCGCTCCTAAGTAGTTAAGATGAATACCTCTGATACGACCTGTAAATGGTCCATCAGGAAATACATCTATATAACTTCTTGGTGAACCATCCTGTGCTCTCAAGAAATAAGGCTGATCACTGAACTGTGGAAACTTACCATTATTCCAATCGAATTTATTATTCTCAAGAATCGCTCCTGCAATTACATTTCCATGTCCTGAAAGTCCCTTTGTTGCTGAATAGATCACAATGTCAGCACCGAAATCAAATGGATTAAGCAGATATGGTGTTGCCAGTGTATTATCCACAATGAGTGGAATGTTATTCTTATGAGCCAGCTCTGCGATAGCTTCTATATCAAGAATTGTTGCATTGGGATTTGTAAGACTTTCAATATATATAGCCTTTGTATCTTCTCTGATTTCCTTCTCGTAGGATGTGATATCATCTGGATCTTCTACAATATCAAATGTTACATTTGACTCTCTAAATACCTGAGTAAAGCTGTCCAGTGCACCACCATAGATACGAGGTGTGGAAACAACTCTTCCACTTCCTGCTGTGATATTCAGCAGCGAATATGTAACCGCCGCCATACCGGAAGCTAGTGAAACCGCTGCCGTTGCATCATGAAGCTCAATAAGTCTTGCCTCAAGAACATCAGTGGTAGGATTTGAAAGGCGGCTATAAAGTGCATCCCAACTATCAAAGGAAAACATGTCATCTGAATGCGCTACAGTTCCCATCTCAAATGCAGCGGTCGCATAAATTGGAACAGATACTGCATTATTATGTTCTGCAGGATTGTAACCTGCATGTAATTTCTTTGTATCAAATCTTGCCATTTTTATTACTCCTATAAAACCTATTTTTACAGCCCTCTTGCTCGAACTATCTTTAGTTCTTTCCAGCTGCTACAATCTCATCAACATACTCTATTGCCTTATCTAACTTTTCAAATACCTCATCTAGCTCTTCCTTTGTAATGATAAGTGGAGGTGCCACAAGTATATGAGAACCACCACCAAAGGTAAGAATGCCATCTTCTCTAAGCTTTGCTAAGAAGGTATTCAGAAATGGCTTCCCATCCAAAGTGTTTTCTACATAATCCCTTGTTTCCTTGCTGTAAGAAAACTCAATTGCTCCAAAAAGTCCGATAGATCTTACATCACCAACGCTGATATGTTTGTCCTTAATGTCAGCCAACTTTTTCTTAAGGTAAGGCTCCAGCTCAAGCACATGCTCTCTAACGCCCAGTCTCTTATATTCATTGATACATCCAATTGCTGCTGCAATTCCTACAGGATGAGCATTATATGTAAGACCTGCTGTAAATGGATTCTCATCATAATAATCGGAAATTTCCTTACTTATAATCACGCCGCCAAGTGGTGCATACGAACTATTAACACCCTTTGCAAATGTGATAATATCAGGCTCAACATTTTCTCTTTCTATTGCGAACCATTCACCGGATCTAAGGAAGCCAGCCATAACTTCATCTGCCACAAGAAGGATTCCATACTTCTTTGTAATCTCTCTAACTCCCTTTAGGTATCCCTTTGGATATTGATAAACTCCATTACTTCCTGGAACTGACTCTATGAAAAGCGCTGCTATCTTCTCTGGTCCTTCCTGAATAATCTGATATTCAAGTCTATTCAGGAAATGCTTTGTAGCTTCTTCCTCTGTATCAAACTTAATATCATATCCATAAAGATGTGGCGCTTCAAATTTTATAAATCCTGGTATCGTTGGGAAAAGGGACGCTCTATCAGGTTCACCTGTAAGACAGGATGCTCCATAAGTTCCACCATGATATGATTCATATTTAGAAAAAATCTTATCTCTACCTGTATATGCCTTAGCAAATCTGATAGCAAATTCATTCGCATCTGATCCTCCCAAAGTGAAGAGAACCTTTCCTGCATTCTTAGGTGCAAGCTCTTCAATGATCAGTTCTCCTAATTCTCCTCGTCTATCAAACGCATGCTTAGGAGCCACATATGAAAGCTTCTCCACCTGCTCCTGTACAGCTTTTATAACTGCCTTGTTGTTATGTCCAATATTCACATTTACCAGCTGGGAACCAAGATCTATATATTCCTTACCGTTATCATCCCAAACTCTTATTCCATCGGCCTTCTCAATATAGAATGGCTGGTACTCTTTTTGTGTATATCCGGTAAATGAAAAAAGTGTATATTTCTTTGCCTTTTCAAGTGCTTCTTTACTCATTTTTCAAACATCTCCTCTATTCATAATCTTATTTTGGGTATAAAAACAGCAAGGCTGCCTAAAATCTTTACAGCCTTGCTGGAATTTCACTTATCTGCTGAGCTACTTTATTTAATGTTCTCTCTCCAAGTAGCAGGCTTAAACTCGTTAATTATTGGAAGAAGTCTCTGGTCAACATCAATCTTCAGAACTGAATTGAAGTTATTTGTTGCAATCATCTGTCCAGCGAAACCAACGATTACTACGATTTCCTGATCATTCCAGAACTTACGAAGTCTATCGAAAAGCTCATCTGATACTGCTGTAGGATTCTTAACTATCTGCTGTCCAAGTTCCGCAAGTACCTGCTCCTTCTCATCATACTGAAGATTTGCAGGATCAAGTCCAAGTCCCTTAACATCACTGATGAAGAACAGTGAGCATAACTGGCATGAATTTGTTGTTGAAATTGAATGTGCATAAAGTACTGCATCCTTCTCTCCAATAACTTCTACAAGACGATTCCATGATGTATACCATGCGATAAATGCATCATAAGTTGCTGCGTCATTCAGAAGACCTCTCTTCATATTTGTTACAGCATTTCTTCCTGCTAACTCTTCAAATCTTTCTCTCTCTGCTCCAGTTGTTTCTTCTAATTCTACTAATTTTACTCTTGCCATTTTGGTATCTCCTTATCTTATATTTATTATTTTTTGTTTTGAGTTTTCCTCTTTTCGTCAATCATAATAACGCTGTGAAAACTCTCTGTCTAATCTCAAAAACCTATTTTTCCTTATAGGTTTTCCCTATATCCTCTTTATTTTTTCTCTAATCAATCTAGAACCATATCCTTATATTTACTAAGCTCTTCAATATATTTCTGGCCCATTTCGCTCATCTTGGAATGTTTACGAGATACATAACCAATAGTCATCTTCTCGTCTGTTTTAAGCTTCACAGCGCAGTAATCTGTGCCATTCAAATCCTCGCAGATTATACCTGAACATAGAGTATATCCATTTATACCCACCATAAGATTTAGTATGGTAGCCCTATCACTCGTTCTAACAAGTCTCTTATACTCATAAGTGCTTAGCACTTCTTCTGCAAAATAAAAGGAATTATGCTCTCCCTGAGAAAATGCCAAACATGGATAATCATCCAAATCCTCCATGGTCACATATTTCTTATTTGCTAGTGGATTCTTCTTACTCATATATGCATAGATGCTGCAGTCAAAAAGCGGAGTGAATTTCAGCCCCGCATCCCTGAGCATCTTCTGAAGAACCGCACTATTATAATTATTCATATAGAGAACGCCTATCTCGCTTCTCTGATTTCTAACATTATCGATTACATCATAGGTAGTTGTTTCAAATACCTCAAACTCATACTCATCCATACCATACTGCTCGATAACAGAAACAAATGAGTTAACAGCAAATGTATAATGCTGCATAGAAACCTGGAATGTTCTCTTGATATTATCCTGAGAAATATACTTGGCATCCAGGATATCATACTGTTCCACAACAGACCTGGCATAGCCTAAGAACTCCTTTCCCTTAACAGTAACCGTGATACCATTATTGGTTCTGGTAAATATATCAAATCCCACTTCCTGCTCCAAAGATTTTAGCGCAGCAGTCAGACTGGGCTGGGAGATAAAGAGGCTCTTAGCGGCCTCATTTATTGAGTTTTGTTTTGATATTTCGATTACATACTTTAATTGATTTAATGTCATACTATACCTCTCTTACATTAAAAAAGTCCCTTACTCAAATATCTGTCTCCTCTATCCGGAAGAATAGCAACTATATTTCCTTCGTCTATTTCTTCAGCAAGTCTTAGTGCTGCATATAATGCCGCTCCAGATGAAGAACCAGCAAGTATTCCTTCTTTCTCAGCAAGTAGACGGGAAGTTGAAAATGCATTTTCATCCGTTATCTTTATAACCTTATCTACCAGGGATACATCCATAGTATCAGCGATAAAATCATTTCCGATTCCCTCTATATCATAGTCAGCATGTTCTCCACCACCAATGATGGAGCCTACAGGATCAGCCAGCACTCCCATTATATTAGGATTCTGCTCCTTTAGATATTTCACTGCACCTGAAAATGTTCCACCGCTTCCAGCTCCTGCCACAAGATAGTCAATATGACCCTCCAGCTGTTTAAAGATTTCTGGTCCTGTTGTCTCATAATGAGACTGTGGATTGGCAGGATTCGAGAACTGCTTCATAGCAATAGCTCCAGGAATACTGGAAATAATCTCATCCGCTTTTCTAGCCGCTCCCAACATACCTTCCTCTCTTGGTGTATGGACGATCTCAGCCCCAAGGGCAGCCATAACCTTCTGCTTCTCAATTGAAAACTTCTCAGGTACAGCAAAGATAATCTTATAACCTTTATTCAGCGCAGCAATAGCAATACCAATACCTGTATTTCCGGCTGTTGCTTCAACAATGGTTCCACCTGGTTTTAGAAGCCCATCCCTCTCCGCTGCCTCAATCATATACATGCCTACTCTATCTTTAACACTGCCTGCAGGATTCATAAGTTCCAGCTTTGCATAGAGATTTACCCCTTCTTTAACGCCTAAATGATTAAGCTTTAGTATTGGTGTATTCCCTATCATATCCTGTACGCTGTTATATACATTTTCCATTTTTAAAACCTCTTTTATTAAAACCTCTTTTATTTGCTCTCAAGAATAGCCTGCTCCAAATCGGCGATTATATCATCAACATCTTCGATACCAACCGACAGTCTGATCAGCTCATCTGTAATACCAACAGCATCACGGATATCCTTTGGAATAGCCGCATGCGTCATGGAAGCCGGGTGGCATACAAGAGACTCCACTCCCCCAAGACTTTCTGCCAACGTCACAAGCTTAAGAGACTTAAAGAATTTTTTATAATCATATTCTTTATTCAAGGTAAATGAGATCATTGCCCCTGGGCCATCCGCCTGTTTCTTCTGCACTTCATATCCGGGATTTGTCTCAAGTCCTGGATAGTAAACCTTTTCAACATATCCACTCTTCTCCAGCCACTCTGCAATAGTCTCTGCATTCTGAACATGCCTATCCATTCTGACTCCCAGAGTCTTTATACCTCTGATCATCAGATAACTATCCCAAGGTCCTAGAACTGCCCCGATAGCATTCTGCAGATAGTAAAGTCTATCAGCCAATTCTTTATCCCTTACAACTACGAAACCAGATACTGTATCACTATGTCCTCCAAGATATTTTGTTCCGCTATGGATAACGATATCTGCTCCCAACTCCAAAGGTCTCTGGAGATATGGTGTGAGAAATGTATTATCCACAATGACCTTCTTACCATATATCTTTGCCAGCTCAGATACCTTCTCTATATCTGTAACTGTAAGAAGTGGATTTGCAGGAGTCTCAATATAGATTGCCTTAATATCTCCCTTACCTGATTCGGCATCCTCTTTTAATAGTTTTTCAACCTCATCAAGATTTGAAGTATCCACTATGGTGTAATTGATCTCGAAGTTTTTATATACATTATCCAGCACTCTAAATGTACCACCATAAACATTATCTGATATGAGAAGTCTGTCTCCAGATTTAAAAAGAGATAGTACAGTTGAGATAGCTGCCAGACCAGAAGCAAATGCCAGTCCATAATCTCCACTCTCCAGATCAGCTATAAGCTTCTCAAGAGCGGCTCTGGTAGGATTTCCAGTTCTGGAATATTCCCAACCTCTATCTTCTCCCAGTCCATCCTGTTTATATGTAGATGTTTGATATACAGGAACATTTACTGCTCCAGTTGTTTCATCGCCATCTATTCCTCCATGAATTAATAATGAATTAATCTTAATGCTCATCTTTCTTTCCTTTCGTTTTTTATTCTTATCTTTCTTTCCAGATTACAATTCTTCTTTTCTTTTCTAAAAACAGAAAAGCGAGGTATGGTATTCCCATTCCTCGCTTTAGCTGAAAAAGATTAAATATCAGAGCGCACTTCACGCTATGGTTCTATTTTAGGCTTATACAAACTGCACGAAGAATGATATTGTTCCTTCTGACAACAACACCAACAGCAACATCTTCGATTGTATAAACTCACCTTTTTCATAACCCTTATCCTATTTTGTATCCCTTAATAATCTTTAGTTATCTAAGCATCCTCAAGCTTTTTAGTATGCCTCTAATCTTCAAATGCGAAGAGAGGTGTAGAATAATATCTATCTCCACTATCAGGAAGAATTGCTACTATAGTCTTGCCCTTATTCTCAGGTCTCTTTGCAAGTTCGATGGCACCATATAGTGCTGCTCCTGAAGAAATACCTACTGATATTCCCTCTGTCTTTGCAAGAAGCTTTGCAGTATCAATTGCAGCCTGATTAGATGATTTAAATATTTCATCATAAACAGATGTGTTAAGTACATCTGGAACGAATCCTGCACCAATACCCTGAATCTTATGAGCTCCGGCTCTTCCTTCTGAAAGAACTGGTGAATCTTCTGGTTCAAGAGCCACAACCTTAACATTAGGATTCTGCTCTTTCAGGTACTCACCTGTACCTGTTACAGTACCGCCTGTACCAACACCTGCTATAAAGATATCAACCTTTCCATCTGTATCCTTCCAGATTTCAGGACCTGTAGTAGCCTTATGAATTGCTGGGTTAGCTGGATTTTCAAACTGTGCAGGAATAAAGCTGTCAGGAATCTCATTTGCAAGTTCCTCTGCCTTTGCAATTGCTCCCTTCATTCCCTTTGTTCCATCTGTAAGAACAATCTCAGCTCCATAAGCTCTAATGATATTTCTTCTCTCTACACTCATAGTTTCAGGCATTGTAAGGATAAGCCGATATCCTTTTGCAGCTGCGATTGCAGCAAGACCTATACCTGTATTTCCTGAAGTAGGCTCGATGATAACAGAACCCTCTTTTAATTTGCCCTTAGCCTCAGCATCCTCGATCATAGCCTTTGCAATACGGTCCTTAATACTTCCTGCCGGATTAAAATACTCAAGCTTTACGAGAACTGTTGCTTCAAGTCCCAGTTCCTTTTCAATATTTGTAACTTCTACAAGTGGTGTATTTCCGATTAAACCTAATGTTCCTTTATAAATATTTGCCATAGTGATATCTCCTTATCCCTTATATTATTTTAGAAAATTAAATCTATTATACTAAATTCTAACTATCTCTAAAAGCTATAACTAAAGATAATAACTTTATTCTTTTAAAAAGCCTAAACTGCTGCGAAACCATTTTCAAGATCTGCTATGATATCATCAACATGCTCTGTTCCAATAGAAAGACGGATTGTATTCTGCTTGATACCCTGATCCAGAAGTTCTTCTTCTGAAAGCTGTGAATGAGTTGTTGAAGCCGGATGAATAACAAGGCTCTTTACATCAGCTACATTTGCAAGAAGTGAAAAGATCTTAAGGTTATCAATAAACTTCCATGCTTCATCTTTTCCACCCTTGATTTCGAAAGTAAAGATAGATGCTCCACCATTAGGGAAATATCTCTCATAAACTGCATGGTCTGGATGATCAGGTAATGAAGGATGATTTACCTTCTCAACCTTTGGATGGTTGCTTAAGAACTCAACTATCTTCTTTGTATTCTCAGCATGTCTCTCAAGTCTAAGTGAAAGTGTTTCAATTCCCTGTAATAACAGGAATGCATTAAATGGTGAAATAGTTGCACCAGTATCTCTTAAGAGTATTGCTCTAATATATGTTACAAATGCAGCTGGTCCAACTACATCATAGAATGAAACTCCATGATAGCTTGGGTTTGGATCTGCGATATTTGGATACTTACCACTTGCCTTCCAATTGAACTTTCCTGACTCAACGATAATACCACCAAGGGTTGTACCATGACCTCCAAGGAACTTTGTTGCTGAATGAACTACGACATCAGCTCCATGCTCAAATGGTCTAATAAGATATGGTGTACCAAATGTATTATCAACTACCACAGGAAGTCCATGTTTATGTGCTATCTCTGAGATTGCATCAATATCAGGAATGTCACTATTTGGATTTCCAAGAGTTTCAAGATAGATAGCTCTTGTATCTTCCTGAATTGCAGCTTCAACTTCCTGAAGATTATGAGCATCAACAAATGTTGTTGTAATACCATACTGTGGAAGTGTATGAGCTAAAAGGTTATAGCTTCCACCATAGATTGTCTTCTGTGCTACTACATGGCCACCATTTGCAGCAAGTGCTTCGATAGTATATGCAATCGCTGCAGAACCTGATGCTAATGCCAGTGCTGCGCTTCCGCCTTCAAGTGCTGCCACTCTCTTCTCAAGTACATCCTGTGTTGTATTTGTAAGTCTTCCATAAATATTTCCTGGATCTGCAAGACCAAATCTGTCTGCAGCATGCTGGCTGTTATGGAACACATATGATGTTGTCTGGTAAATTGGAACTGCTCTAGAATCTGTTGTTGGATCTGCCTCTTCCTGTCCCACATGTAACTGTAATGTTTCAAATCTGTAATCGCTCATGATATATTCTCCTTTTCAAATCGAATTAATATTTTTATTTATTTTGGTTTGTATGTTTTTTGTTTTATTTTATATTTCAAATTTCTTAGGTTTTTTAGCTTTGTTTTTCATATTTTATCTAGGGGGGTTTTTAAGTTCTTTCATATTCTCAGGTATAAAAATACCCGGTAAGTTTTTTGACTTCCGGGCAAAATGACTCATATTCGACACAGTATCACACATTTTCTGTATCTATCAATTGGAGTGCGCAGATAAACATCGCACTTCGGTCATTTTACTTGCCCGGAAGTTCTGCATTCGACTATCCCTACAGCAACAACATATCATGTATAACTTATTCATTATCTGCTCCTCCTTCTTTTCTTTGTTCGTTATAGCTATATCCTATCACTTTGGTAGGTTTTTGAAAAATCATTTATAATTATCGTTAGTGATAACCTTTATTTATCACTATTCAACAGAAAGCGAATGCACAATTTACGGCTTCTCTACCCTCTCAAAATAGAGAAAATTTAGGCAAACTAGAACAAAAAAGCCGCTCCAGG
>CAMNGU010000083.1 GCA_946538525.1 uncultured Lachnospiraceae bacterium | reverse complement strand
TGCTGTCTGGAATATATTTAAGAAGCCTTGAGGCTTCTTTTTCTTTTATCTGATCCTCAACTGTTTCACTGGCATTATCAGGTGTTTTTTCATCAGCCACCTCGATAATATTGAGAGTGCAGTAGCGGCTAAGTCTTTTGCTATATTCAGCTAAGGCATCACGGTAGAACTTCTCTTTGATTTTTCCAACACATAGTATATCTATTTTCATTTTCGGCTCCATTTATTTTGTTCGCATAGTATTTTTGTATGCGGCTTTTTTATGGCGTTTTGACGCTTATGTTCTATATAGTATCATGAATGCATTGAGGATAAAATATTTATTTGGTATAATATCCAGGTTCCTTGATAGCAAAAAGATAGCGACGGAGGGAAATGTGAGAAAGAAAATATTAACAGGAATCCTTGCATTATCAATGATTGCATGCATGACAGCATGTGGAACAAAAGAAGATGCTTCCATAGAACAATGTGGAACAAAGGAGAATACTTCTAGCATGAAGACAGAGCAGACAACCACAGAAGAAACTGCAGCGGCAACTATAGAGGCTACAACAGCTGCATCAAGCGAGGAGACTCCAGCAGCAGAGAGTACTGATAACAGTGTAGAAACCAGCGATGGAAATGAAACTGCAGTAGAAGAGTCTGGCGATTCAGGATATTATGTGGTTTGTACTAATATAGATAAGAGAACAGTAGAAGAATTTGCAGCAAATGTAAAGACAACTTATCTTCAGGAGGACTGGTCAGGATTATCTAATATGATAACTTATCCAATAACAATGTATCCTGATGTAACTGTTAATAATGCAGATGAGTTTTTAAGTTACATGGAGAATAAGACAGTCTCCAGTGACGATAGGACAGAATTAGAAAAAGAAACCTGTGTAAATCTCTTTGCAAATAGTACAGGTATCTGTCTTGGAAGTGGACAGGTATGGATTGGTGAAGATTTCAATAATCCTGGCAAGTTAGGAATAATCGGAATAAATGGAGTTGTTGAAAAATAAGTATGAAATCTTTGATCACAAAGCTTAATCTTAACAAACGAAAAATAATGTTCTGGATTTTGACGCTTATATGTATGACCATTATATTCTGCTTTTCATCTAAAAATGCAGATGATTCCACTAAGGAAAGCCATAAGGTAGGAAAGACAGTCGGATATATCGTGGAATATGATTTTCAGGATTGGACTCCGGATGCTCAGGAAAGATATGCTGAAAAGATAGATCATCCTGTCAGAAAGACAGCACATTTTATGGAATATATGCTGTTAGGTTCACTGGCTACCTACGCATGGTATGATGAAAAGTATAGGAAATGGATCCGACTGGCAGTACCATTTGCAATTGGAGCAGTTTATTCCATGACTGATGAACTCCATCAGCTGCTTGTGTCAGGCAGGGCAGGAATGATCACGGATGTTCTGCTGGACTGTTCCGGCGTGCTCACAGGAGTACTGCTTTCATCTCTGGTGCTTCTGGCAATCAGGAAGTATCTGGAAGGATAGCATTAATCTACAACTTCATAAGGCGCATTTAGTTCAATCAAATCTAATACGGTTTCGATATCTTTCTGGACAGTTCCATCTTCTAGAAGTTCACCGGCACCGTAACGCATTAATTCATTATTTACGACTCCGTCATTTTCTGCAAAGAAGAAACGGAGTCCTCTTTTTTTCAAGCTCTTGGTGAGTGCCATTAGCCTGTCACAGGCTGTAAGATCCACATTATTGATACCGCTGGCGTTGATTATGATGACGCTGGTATCTTCTTCAATTCCATTTTCGATATCATTTACAAATGTATCTATATTCGCAAAGAACAGATTTCCACCAAAGCGGTAAATCAGTACGCCCTTTATTGGTACTGCATCTTCGTGGGCTTTAAGAGAGTAGAATCCCTCGTGACCTGGTTTGATACCTACATAAGTTCTTGGTGGAGAGACAGCTTCGCTGAGGACAGCGAAGAATGAAAGGAATACTCCGATCAGAACACCGTAGACTGTTCCAAAGAAAAGCACCCCCAGCATAGCCGATATAAATATTCCCAGATCTCTCTTACTGGTTTTTCCAAGTCTTTTTGCAAGTTTCAGTTCACAGGCAGATAGAAGAGCGGCGATGATAATTCCGGTTAGAATCGGAACCGGCATCAGAGGAATAAAGCCTGTACAGAATATGAGGATTATGATCATGGAGATACAGGCGAATACACTTGTGAGCTGTGAACGGCCACCGAACTGTCTTACAATGGTGGTTCTGGAAACGCTGGCATTTACCGGACAGCATCCAAAGATACCAGAGACAAGATTGGCTAAGGAATATCCTAGCACCTCTCTATTGGTGTTTAAGTCGTAACCATCTTCGATAGCATTTGAACGGGATGCCAGAAGGGTTTCTGACATTATAACCAGAGCAATGGTAAGGGCTGAAAATCCCAGATCTGGCAGAATATCAAAGTCGATATGAAGAAGCTTTGGAAGTGGGAGACCTGCTGTGGTTTCAGGAAGCAGCATCACACCTTTATCAGCAAGGTTTAGCTTTACGCTTAGGATTATACCCAGTACCAGCATGACAACGGACATAGGCAGCTTAGGAATAAAATGTCGCATAACAAGAATGATTATGACAGTCCCAAGTCCAAGGGCGAAGGAAAGCATGTTAAATTTATCCAGCTCTTTGCCCATATGAAGGACAAGGTGTGGAAGCTCACCTGTTCCTGGTGTTCCACCCCATAGCTTTGGTATCTGCATGGAAATGATCTCTAGGCATATTCCTGTGATAAATCCGCCCATGACAGGTACGGAAATGTAATTTACTGCCCTTCCGGCTTTTAGGAAGAAGAACAGCAGGAGCCATAGTCCTACAAGTATAGTAAGCACAGGAACTGCATTTACAGCTTCCTCAGAACCGGACAAAATGTTAATGGATAGAAGAGCGCCGCCAGTAAGTGCAGCAGGAGCGGCATCTACGCCGAATACAAAGTCGTAGGATGAAGTGATGATTCCGAATATGAGAATAGGAAATACGGAACCGTATAGACCGTATATCATAGGAAGTCCGGCAATCTGTGCATAGCCCATGGATATAGGTATGGACACCAGGGCAACAATGATTCCGGATAGAATATCCTTGAAAACCTGTATGGAGGTATAGTCCTCTGGAAATTTAGATTTTATAAATGTTTTAGCATTCATAAGATATGGTTCCGTTTCTTTTGTCTTTATGTAGTGCAGAGTAATATAGAATTCAGCCGTTTGAATCCTTATATTTTATGCCTGTTTACAACAATATAATACCCTATATGACAATTATTTACTACTTTAATAAATGCATAAATTATGGTAAAATTTTGAGCGGTTAATGAGTGGGGAAAAATATATTTAGGAGAACAGTAAAAAATGAGTTCAAATAATAATGAGATATCAGGTGCAAAGAAAGTCCTGATAACCATTTTAAAGATATTTGCAGTTATAGGAGTTCTTGCCCTTGTGGGGATTCTTGTGGCAATCTTTATCGGAATAATGGGCAAGAGTAAAAAGATGACTGATGCAACAACCGAATCAACAACTGTTGCAGAAGTGACTACAGAGGCACCAACTACAGAAGCAACAGTTACTGATGCGGATATAGTTCCAAATGGAGATGCAGCCCAAATAGATGAGGACAGCTGGATGGCAGACAAGATAATATATGATCCAGTCAGCACAGATGATACTATACATCTTCCTCATGCAGATATGCAGAAGTTTCAGGATGTGATAGCAGATAGTGAGGGAAATGATTCCTCAAACGCAGAGGATGGAACAGGTGGAAGTGCCTGGGATACAGTAACGCTTACACTAAACAATGTGGATGGTTCCATTAATACTAATACTCCTGGTGATGCAATAAAAACACAGACTTTGGTCAGCACATATATGATACTTGTTGACCTTGATACAGATACAATAGTTGCAGAGAGAAATTGTGAAGAGGTAGTTAGTCCTGCATCTATGACAAAGATTCTTACTGTTCTTACTGCAAGGGACTTCATAGATGAGAGTAATCTGGACGACACATTTATCATCTCTACTGATATTACAGAATATGCTAGAAAGAATGGATGTAGTGCCGTTGGATTTACACCTGAATCAGAAGTTACAGTCAGGGATATGCTTTATGGAACAATCCTTCCATCTGGAGCAGATGCTGCGATGGGACTTGCCGAATACTGCTGTGGAAATCAGGAGTCCTTTGTAAATGCCATGAATAGAAAGGTGGCTGAACTTGGACTTTCTGATACGGCTCATTTTACAAATGTTGTAGGAATGTATGATCCGGATCTTCACTGTACTATGAAGGATATGTCAGTAATTCTCGCAACAGCAGTTCAGGACGATCTACTTAGAGATGTGCTGTCACTAAGAACCTATACCACAGATGCAACATTTATCTATCCAGATACCACAGAGGAAGGAACATCAGAAGAGGATGTACCAGAAGAGGATAGACAAGCTATTACGGTTTCAAACTGGTTCCTTCGTAAGATAGAAGATAAAGAATTTGATGGAAATGTAGTCGCTGCCAAAACCGGATTTGTAAATGAGTCTGGATGCTGCGCTGCCAGCTACTATGAGGCAGACAATGGAAAGAGATATATCTGCGTGACAGGAAATGCATTTAGTTCCTGGCGTGCAATCTACGATCACTGCTCAGTTTACCGTTCATTAACAGACTAGTGGACGGTAAATCTGCAAGGCGAGATAAAGGATACTCATGAGTAAAGAAGAATATACAGAAGAAAACTCTAAAACAGAAAATTCTAAAAAATCAAAAGAGAATAAACCTGCTAAGACCAATAAGGGGAATAGAGGGATACTGATAGCAACAGTGGCACTTGGAGTACTGCTGGCTTTTACTGTTGTGTTCAGTATCATTTTCTTTTATTTGAGAATTAGAGATACCCGAAAACTTCTTGCTGGTGAAGAATCAAAGATTTATGACAAGTATTATGTGATGATCACAGAGAATAGCAATACTGATTTCTGGAAGAGTGTTTATTCTGGTGCCTGTCAGGAAGCTGAAAGGCATAATGCATATGTTGAATTGATGGGTGAAAATCTGGAAGTGAATCTAAGTAAAGAAGATCTGCTCCGAATTGCTATTAATTCAAATGTGGATGGTATCATTATCGAGGGTGACGATGATAAGGAAACGCTGGAACTTCTGCTACAGGCCAAGGCTGCTGATATTCCGGTAGTTACAGTTTCTGATGATAACATGGAAAGTAACCGAATCAGTTATATCGGTGTCAGTAGTTACAATATGGGTAAGGAATATGGAAATCAGCTTACTCAGTATGTAAAGAATAATGTTACAGAGGATAACTGTGATGTTCTGGTTTTAATGGATGAATCCTTCACTACCAGTAGCCAGTCTATTATTCTTACAGCCATAAATGAAGCTATTGAGACTGCAAACATTTCTGATAAGGTAAATATTTACAGTCAGGTTGTAAGTAGTGGAAAGGACTATGCTGCAGAGGAAGAGATACGAGACATTTTTGTAGGTGAAAACAGTCATGCAGGACCAGATGTTATCATCTGTTTAAGTGAGAAGAATACTCTCTGTGTATATCAGACTGTTGTTGACTATAATAAGGTTGGACAGGTTGAAATATTTGGATATTACATTTCACCAACTATTAAGTCTGCAATCGAGAAGGATATTATCAAATCCACAATTGTTGTAGATACCAAACAGATGGGTAGATGTAGTGTAGAAGCCATGAACGAGTATATGGAAACTGGTTATGTAAGTGGTATCTACCTTATTGATGCAGATCTGATAACAAAGGATAATCTGAATGCAAATGAATATGTGACGGATGTACCTGGCTCTGATGCTCAGGATGTGGACAATGATTCGCTCGAGTCCTCCGAACAGGAAGGAGGTGGCAGCGATGAAGATTAGAAAAAAAGTCAAAAAAGGCTTTTCTAATATGCCTATCCGTTTTAAGCTTTCATTTCTCGTTGTAGCAACTATGCTGCTTATCATTCTGGTGAATGTATTTATGTACTATAACTTGAATAGAATTACCAGACAGATGGATGAAATATATATTGGAAATGTTACGCTTAGTGAACTTGAAGATTCTCTTGATCTTCTTCAAAATGGTGTGGCTGGCTATCTGAATACCAAGAGTACAGACTCGCTAAATGATTATTATGTAGCTGAACAGGATTTCGAAAGACTTCTTGAAGGTATGGAAACAGATGCTACAGACAGTCAGCTGAAGTTGATGGAGAGAAATATTTATTATATGTCAAAGAACTATCTATCCCTCACCGCTGAAACCATAGAGGCGAAGCGTGGTAGAAATGTTGAAAAGTATAAAGAACGCTACGAAGAATCAAGTCAGATTTATAACTATATAAAAACATATATTACAAGTCTTAATGGCTATCGCTTCAGAAGTAACACGGAAAGTTATTCCATGCTTTCATCAGCAGTAAGCTATCTTGAGATAATGAGTATATTTATGTTCATTATCATGGCGGCTTTCAATGTTTTGCTGGTAGTGATGGTTACAAGAAATATTACTATGCCACTGCATGAATTATCTCTGGCGGCGGATAAGGTATCTGAAGGAGACTTGGAAAATGCACCTGAGGTTAAGGTACATGGAATGGATGAGGTTGGTGTCGTTACAGTGGCATTTAACCAGATGGTTAATAGTATTCCTGGATATTTGTCTCGTCTTCGAGATAGTATGGAAAAGGAGCAGATGCTTAAGGAAAAGGAAATCCTTATGGAAGCTCACCTGAAGGATGCACAGCTTAAGTATCTTCAGGCACAGATTAATCCTCATTTCCTTTTTAATACTCTAAATGCTGGTTCTCAGCTGGCAATGATGGAGGGAGCAGACAGAACTTACGACTACATACAGAATGTGGCAGCATTCTTCAGATATAATGTTTCCAAGAATGACGAGGTAACCCTTGCCAAGGAAATCGAACTGGTTGATACATATATCTACATTTTGAATGTTCGTTTTTCCGGGGATATTCATTTCACAAAGGAGATTGAGGACGAGGAACTTCTGAACCTTATGCTTCCGGGAATGGTACTTCAGCCAATTGTGGAGAATGCAGTAAACTACGGAATTCGCGATGTTGAATGGGAAGGAAAGATTACCCTTTCTGTATATAGGATAGATGAAAATTTATGTATCAGTATCGCAGATAATGGTATCGGAATGTCACAGGAGCTGATCAACAGTATTCTCAGTGGTGAATATGATTCTCTTGCTATCGATAAGGACGCAGAAGAGAAGAAGAAGGGAAATGGAATCGGTATTAAGAATGTTATTGAGAGACTGAATATCTATTTCGATAGAAAAAACGTTGTTGATATTGTCAGCAATGGAAAAAATCAGGGAACTGAGGTTATTATTACGGTTCCATTTGATGTTGAATAAAGTTTTGGAGGAAATATATGTACCGCATAATGATAGCTGATGATGAAGGAATAGTAATTGATTCCTTTAAGTTCATGCTAGAGGAAGAATTTGGCGATAACATAATGATAGAAACGGCAAAGACAGGTAGAAGCGTTATCGAACTTGCAGAGCGCTTTAGACCGGATATTGCATTTATGGATATCCGGATGCCTGGTATAAATGGAATTGATGCCATCAGGGAGATTAGAAAGAGAAATCCTGGAATCACATTTGTGGTTATCTCTGCCTATGATAAATTTGGGTATGCCCAGGAGGCTATGAGTCTTGGAGTTATCGATTATCTGCATAAGCCGGTGGATAGGAAGAAATTTATTGAGGTTGTCCGTAAGGCTATGGCGCATGTGGATGTGGACAGAGATAAGCGTGCGAAGGAATTGGAGATTTTGGAGAAACTGGAAACAGTAACTCCGATTCTTGAAAATGGTCTTATATACAATCTGCTGTTTCAGGACTATTCTCATGATGATATTCAAAACTTCAAAAACATTTTGGAGATAACACCTGACTATGGTTATATGATGGCTCTCACATTTGGTGAGGATAAGCAGGAGGGATATCTTACCAACAGTGTGGGTACCTCTGTTAGATTGCAGAATAAGATAAGAGATCTTAGAGAGATTATAAAGAGTTATTTTGATTCCGTGATCAGTGGTATCATGGGTAACAAGATTGCTATATTCATTCCTTGTGATAAGAAGGAAATGGATTATAATGAGAGAATCGAGATAATTGATAATGCTAGAAATATGGTGCGTCGTCTGAATAGTCAGATGGAGGCTGTGTTCAGAGTTGGTATTGGATCCATCAGAACTTTGGACAGTCAGATGACTTCCTACAATGAGGCTCTGGATAGCCTTACTCAGTCCAGTGGCTCAGTTGTGCATTCAGCAGATATTTCTGTGGGACCTGAGTATGAAGAGGATTATCCGGTGGATAAGGAGAATATGATATTTGATGCAGTGAAGAGAGGCGACCAGGAGGGAGCGGTAGCTGCTGGAAATCAGTTCTTTGACTGGATGACCAATACCTATAGTGGATATTCAGATGATATCAAGCTAAAGACATTGGAGTTTGTACTTCGTGCTGAGAGTCTGGCGTATGAGAAGGGAGCGGGAGTATATCAGTTCCGGTCTCGTCAGGATTATCTGGGAATCATCAATAGGACAGAGAATTTTGAGAACCTGAGAAGATGGTTTGTGGAAAAGCTTTCTGAAGCAAGTCAAAATGTGAAGTGCCGTAGAGAAAATCGTTCTAACGGCGTTATCGATAGAGCAAAAGAATACATTTTAGCAAACTATCAAAATGATATATCATTGGATGATGTTTCAAGAGAGATAGATATTAGTCCATATTACTTTAGTAAAGTATTTAAAGAAGCAACAGGTGAGAACTTCATTGACTATCTCACAGGACTTAGAATAGATAAAGCTAAGGATCTTCTTGAAAATACTGATATGAGCATGAAGGAAATCTGTGGTGAAGTTGGATATTCCAATCCAAATTACTTCAGCAGAATATTTAAGAAAGTTGTTGGGCTTTCTCCAACAGAGTATAAGGGAGAAGTTTGATAATGCATAATTATTTAGTGTATAAAGCAAAATATAACGCAGGAATAAAAATATTCAGAAGATTTATAAGAGTAAATAGTATAATCTCTCTGATGTTGGTGCTAATGCTACTTCTTGTTACAGGATGTGGAAGTACTGCAGGAGAAGTGGGAACTGCTTCAGATATGCTTGAAAAAGAGGACCATATCGTTGTTGGTTTCAGTATTGATTCATATTTGATCGAGCGTTGGCAGAGAGATACAGATATCTTCGCTGCAAAGCTGAAGGAACTGGACAGCACGGCAGAGATAAATCTCCAGAATGCAAATGGTGATATAGATACGCAGATACAGCAGATTAAGTATCTTATAGAAAAGAAGGTAGATGTGCTGGTTATTGTGTGTATTGACTCTGACAGTCTTAGCGAAGTAGTTACAGAAGCTAAGAGTGCTGGAATACCTGTTATCGCTTACGATAGACTTATCAAAAATGCAGATGTGGATTTATATATTTCATTTGATAATGAGAAGGTTGGTACTCTTATGGGAGAAGCGCTTCTAAAAGCAGGACTTCCAAATAAGAAAGTGATGATGCTTTCAGGACCAAATGAAGATAATAATGTTTCCCTGGTAGAAAGTGGTTTCAATAAAGTAATGGCATCAAATGATATTGAGATAGTTGATACTTTCCATGCCCCAGGTTGGAAGGCAGAGGAAGCGGCAACTTATCTAAGTGAGCATATAACCGAGCTTAATAGTGTAGATGCCATAATGTGTGGAAATGATAATATTGCCACTAATGCCATCAGAACTCTTTCTGAGGCAAGGCTGGCAGGTAAGATAAATATAGTAGGGCAGGATGCAGATCTTGAAGCCTGCCAAAGAGTAGTAGAAGGAACTCAGGTTATGACAGTATATAAGCCTGTGGAAAAATTGGCACAGGCTGCAGCAGAATATGCCCTTGCTCTCGCAAAGGGCGAAGATCTGGGAGTAAGTACTACTATGTCAGATGGAAGTTATGACATTCCATATTACTTCCTGGACCCAATTGCCGTAACATCAGAAAATATGGATGAAACAGTAATAGCATCAGGCTTCCATTTAAAAGAAGAAGTTTATATGAATGTATCGAACTAAAAATTACTATTCAAAGTAAAAAAGATAGGATATATAAATCGACTGCTTGCAGGCGAATTTATATATCCTATCTTTTTGTTCCTGCGAAGCAGGAATCTAAACGGCATGAGGAAAAAGTTTGCGAAGCAAACGGAAAGCACGAAGTGCGATTTTCCGAATAGCGTTTAGATTACTTTGAATAGAGCATATGAAACCTGCGAAGCAGGAATCTAAACGGCATGAGGAAAAAGTTTGCGGAGCAAATGGAAAGCACGAAGTGCGATTTTCCGAATAGCGTTTAGATTACTTTGAATATAGATGTGAGACCTGCGAAGCAGGAATCTAAACGGCATGAGGAAAAAGAATTTTCCTCTTATATCCCCTCATTATCATGCAAAATATACAAATTAGCACAGAAATAGCACTGAAATTTGGATGAGTAGCACAATCTTGTCATCACATTAATCTAGATAACAAGATTGTGCTATGTTTATGTCATTTATATTAATAATATCTCCAAAATTGAAAGACACTCGCAATCTATTGCTATTTTCTTTGTGATAGTATAAATGCATCGGAAACGAGAACATTATTAAACTATATCAAAATTGTGAAGGAGGTTTTTAATTATGTTCAAAAAGAAATTAATGGCTGGCCTTTTAGGAACAGCAATGGTAGCAAGTATGCTCACAGGTTGTGGCGCAGCTTCAGATACAGCTTCAGATGATTCAGCTGATACAGAAGCTACTACAGCAGCTGCAGTTGAAGAGGATACAGAAGAGGAGAAGTCAGACGATGCTTCATCAGATGATGCTGCAGATGATTCAGCAGATACATCTAGCGCTGGTGGAAAGAAAGTTGGTATCGCAATGCCTACTAAGTCTCTTGAGAGATGGAACAGAGATGGTTCTTACCTTGAAGAGCAGTTCAAGAACAAGGGTTACGAAGTATCACTTACTTACTCAGATAACAAGATCGATCAGCAGGTTAAGGATATTGAAGGACTTATCGCAGACGATGTTGATCTTCTCGTAATCGCAGCTATCGATGGTGAGTCACTTACACAGGTTCTTGCAGATGCTAAGGAAGAGGGAATCCCAGTTATTTCTTATGACCGTCTGATCATGAA
>CAMNGU010000082.1 GCA_946538525.1 uncultured Lachnospiraceae bacterium | reverse complement strand
TCTCTATTCCGAGTATAAAAGACATTTCGCAAAGATAAAAGAAACTCTCAAAGAACTTCTAGAAAATGCAATAAATGCTATTGGAGATATGGAAATCGCTGGATGTATTACAGGTTCCGGCGGTCTTGCTTTGTCCAATGTTATTGATGTTCCTTTTGAACAGGAAGTTGTATGTGTTTCTTCTGCACTTAAGATATTTGCGCCTAAAACCCAGGTTGCTATTGAGCTTGGTGGTGAAGATGCAAAGATAATATATTTCTCAAAAAGCGGAATTGAACAAAGAATGAATTCAGTTTGTGCTGGTGGTACTGGTTCATTTATCGATCAGATGGCTGCTCTTCTTATGACAGACGCTTCAGGTCTTAATGAATACGCAAAGAAATATGACACAATCCACCCAATCGCAGCAAGATGTGGTGTATTTGCTAAAACTGATATTCAGCCTCTTATTAACGAAGGAGCTACAAAACCTAATCTGTCAGCTTCTATCTTCCAGGCGGTTGTTAATCAGACCATTTCAGGTCTTGCTTGTGGTAAACCAATTAGAGGATATGTTGCATTTCTAGGTGGTCCTCTTCATTTCCTTGATCAACTTAGAGAAAGATTCATAGATACTCTTAAACTTGACGAGGAACACTCTATCATTCCAGAGAATTCACACCTTTTTGCTGCATCAGGTGCTGCCCTTCATGCTGATGAAGAACAGACTATCTCTCTTCAAAATCTGGCTGATAAACTTACCCCTGATCTTAAGATTGAGGTTGAAGTTAATCGTATGGAGCCTCTATTTAAGACAGATGATGAATATAAAGAATTCTCTAAGCGTATGTCTGCATACACAGTAAAGCGTGGCGACCTAAGCTCATACAAAGGAAATGTATTCCTGGGTATTGATGCAGGCTCAACTACAACAAAGTTGGCTCTTATTGGCGAAGACGGTGAACTCCTTTACGACTTCTACAGCAACAATAATGGAAGTCCTGTAAAAACAACAATTAAAGCTATGAAGGAAATATATAGTCTCCTCCCTGAAACAGCCCACATATCCGGAAGCTGTTCAACTGGTTATGGTGAGGCTCTTCTTAAGTCTGCTTTTAAGTTAGATTACGGCGAGGTAGAGACAATTGCCCATTATACTGCAGCTGCATTCTTCGACCCAAAGGTTGATACAATCCTGGATATCGGTGGTCAGGATATGAAATGTATCAAAATCCGTGAAGGAGTTGTAGATAATGTAATGCTAAATGAGTCCTGTTCTTCAGGATGCGGCTCATTTATCGAGACTTTCGCAAATTCTCTTGATTATAAGGTTCAGGACTTTGCTAAGATTGCTCTTTTTGCAAAAAGCCCTATCGACCTAGGTTCAAGATGTACAGTATTTATGAATTCAAAAGTTAAGCAAGCTCAGAAAGAAGGTGCTACAGTTGAAGATATTTCTGCAGGTCTTGCTTATTCAGTTATAAAGAATGCTCTTCTTAAGGTTATAAAACTTACAGATCCTAAACAGCTGGGTGAAAATATCGTTGTTCAGGGTGGTACATTTTATAATGACGCAGTACTTAGAGCCTTTGAACTTGTTTCCGGTGCCAAAGCTATCAGGCCTGATATTGCTGGTATCATGGGAGCCTTCGGTGCAGCTCTGATAGCCAGAGATAATTATGAAGATGGATTTGAGTCCACTACTCTTCCTAGTAAAGAAGTAGATGAACTTACTTATGAAACACAGATGGCAAGATGCGGTCAATGTACAAACAACTGTCTTCTAACTATAAATAAATTCTCAGGTAACAGAAGATTCATCACGGGAAACAGATGCGAAAAAGGACTTGGCATGAAGAAAAACACTGAAAACATGCCTAATCTTTATGAATATAAATATAACCGTGTATTTGGATATGAACCACTGGAGCTTTCAAAAGCCACCAGAGGTGAGATTGGTGTTCCGAGAGTGCTTAATATGTATGAAAACTATCCATTCTGGTTTACTTTCCTGACAGAACTTAAATATAGAGTTATTCTGTCACCAAAATCAACAAAGAACATATACCAGATGGGTATAGAATCTATCCCAAGTGATACAGAATGTTATCCTGCAAAGATAAGCCATGGACATGTTATGTGGCTGGTTAAGCAGGGGCTTAAAACCATTTTCTATCCATGTATTCCTTATGAAATGAATGAAACTCCGGACGCTAATAATCATTATAACTGTCCTATCGTTACCTCTTATTCTGAAAATATAAAGAATAATATGGAAGAAATTGAAACTGAACATATTACATATATTCGTCCTTTCCTTGCACTGGATAATAAGCTGGCACTTAAGGATAGAATGTTTAGAGAGTTTTCAAAATATACAGATGTAACTAAACAGGAAATCAGTGATGCTATCGATAAGGCTTATGAGGAAGCTGCAAAGGTTAAAGCAGATGTGCGTAAGAAGGGTGAAGAAACCCTGAAATTCCTTAAGGACAACAACAAAGTTGGTATTGTTCTGGCCGGTCGTCCTTATCATGTAGATCCAGAGATTAACCACGGTATTCCAGAATTAATCAACTCATATGGTGTTGCTGTACTTTCTGAAGACTCCATCTCACATCTCAGTGATGTAGATAGACCACTTATCGTATCTGATCAGTGGATGTATCATTCAAGACTTTATAAAGCCGCCAACTATGTAAAGAAGCAGACTAATCTGGAATTAATTCAGCTTTTCTCCTTTGGTTGTGGTCTTGACGCAGTAACAACTGATTGTGTAAAGGATATACTATCTAATTCAAATAAGATTTATACAGTACTTAAGATTGATGAAGTATCAAACTTAGGAGCTGCCAGAATTCGTATCCGTTCTCTTCTCTCAGCTATGAAGCTTCGCGAGAAGAAACATTTTAAACCAGTAGACTGTTCTACAGCACTTAATAGAGTTGAGTTTACGAAGGCTATGAGAAGCGATTATACCGTTCTCTGTCCTCAGATGTCTCCAATTCATTTTAAGATGCTGCAGGCTGCTATGAAGCATTTTCATGTAAACTTCGTCATGCTTCCTGACGCAACTAAATCAACTATTGACGAGGGACTTCGTTTCGTTAATAACGACGCGTGCTACCCTTCCATCATTGTTGTAGGTCAGCTTATGGAGGCTATTGAGTCAGGTAAATATGATATTAATAAACTTGCTGTTGCTATCACTCAGACTGGTGGTGGTTGTAGAGCTACAAACTATATTGGATTTATCAGACGAGCTCTTGAAAAATCCGGTTATGGACAGATACCTGTAGTATCAATCAGTGCTCAAGGTTTAGAGAAAAATTCAGGTCTTAAAATTAATCTTAAGGGACTTAAATGCGCTATGCACGCCGTAATGTATGGTGATCTCTTTATGAGAGTTGTATATCGTACAAGACCTTACGAGAAAGTACCTGGTTCAGTTAATAAGCTTCATAAGAAATGGGAGAAAATCTGTATTAGAGATATCCAGAGAGGTTCTCGTAACTTCAAGAGAATTGTAAGAGATATCGTAAGAGATTTTGATAATATCGAACTTGATGAGTCAGTAAGGAAACCTAGAGTTGGTATCGTTGGTGAAATCCTGGTTAAATTCCTTCCTTCAGCTAACAACCACCTGGTAGACCTTCTCGAAGCAGAAGGAGCTGAAGCAGTTATGCCTGATTTGCTGGACTTCCTCTTCTACAGTGCTTATAACTCAAATTATAAATATGAATATCTTGGAAAAACTAAAAAATCTGCTAAAATAAGCAATATGCTTATAAATCTGCTAGAGAAACTTCGTTCACCTATGAGCAAGGCTCTTGCAGAAAGTAAGAGATTTGAACCACCTACACCTATTGCTACTATTGCTTCTTACGCAAGACCAATTGTATCAATCGGAAACGAAACTGGTGAAGGTTGGTTCCTTACAGGCGAAATGGTTGAGCTTATTAAGGAAGGTGCTCCAAATATTGTATGCTGTCAGCCATTTGCATGTCTTCCAAATCATATTATTGGTAAGGGAGTTATCAAGAAGCTTAGAAATGTTTATCCAGATGCAAATATCACTCCTATCGATTTCGATCCAGGTGCATCTGAAGTTAACCAGATTAACCGTATCAAGCTTATGCTTGCTGCTGCAAAAGAAAACATGAACGAGAAATAATTTTATAGAAAAATAAAAAATTTAAATATATTAGTATTGGTAAATTAAAATGATAAAGTTTAGTGAAGACAGATTATCTGTTGCAGAGTATTTAGGATTAAGAGCGTCTGTAGGTTGGATTCAACTTTCAGAAAGACAAGCTGAGCTTGCAATCGAAAATTGCATATACTGTATCTCAGCATATAATGATGATGGAAAACTTATCGGTATGGGTAGAATCGTCGGGGATGGCGCTGTTGTATGTTACATACAAGATCTAATAGTACTACCAGAATATCACGGTTTGGGAATTGGTTCAGCTCTTATGATGCATTTAAAAAACTATGTATCTTCTCTTACTACAAATGGTGAAAGAATGATGCTCTGCCTTATGTGTGCAAAAGGCCGTGAAGGCTTCTATGAGAAAAATGGATTTATAGCCCGTCCGACAGACGCTTTAGGACCTGGAATGATATTATATATCCAAAAGTAAATAAAAAACATCCTGCAGTTTATTCAAATCATTTTCTATGATCAAATAAATGCAGGATATTTTTTTATTAGATTCTTACTGGAATCCCTTTACTATCCAAATATTTTTTTACTTCCATAATTTCCAGCTCTTTAAAATGGAACAGACTTGCTGCAAGTGCTGCATCTGCACCTCCATCAGTAAGAGCATCCGCAAAATGCTCAGTTGTACCAGCTCCACCTGAAGCAATTACAGGTACATTTATAGCGTCTGCTATGGTTCTTGTAAGCTCAATATCATAACCAGCCTTTGTACCATCACAGTCCATACTGGTAAGAAGAATCTCTCCGGCCCCCATCTCAACAGCCTTGACAGCCCACTCAACAGCATCTATACCCATATCAATTCTTCCGCCATTCTTATAGACTGTCCAACCATCTTTTGGAGTCCATTCATCATTAATCTTAATGCTTTCAGAATAAGAAAGTGAAGGATCTGCCGCTTTTCCTACTCTTCTCCTACGAGCATCGATAGCAAGTACAACGCACTGACTTCCAAATTTGTCAGCAGCCTCACTTATAAGTGTAGGATTATCAATAGCCGCTGAATTAACAGAAATCTTATCAGCACCTTCTCTAAGTATTGCTCTGAAATCATCTATTGTTCTAATACCGCCACCAACTGTAAATGGAATAAATACAGTCTCAGCTACTCTTCTAACCATATCGGTTACAATTGCTCTCTTATCAGATGAGGCAGTAATATCCAGGAATACAAGCTCATCAGCACCAGCTTTATCATAAGCCTTACCGCATTCAACAGGATCACCTGCATCTATTAAATCTACAAAATTTATCCCTTTTACAACGCGTCCATCTTTTACATCCAGACATGGGATTATTCTTTTAGTGTGCATCTTTTCCTCCGAAATAAACAAATTCTGTCTTTGTAGAAAATTATTTTATACTATCACTTAGTCATATCTATAAAGTTAGATAATATCTTAAGTCCAACATCCGAACTTTTCTCTGGATGGAACTGTGTTGCCATCACATTATCTTTTTCCACTGAAGCATGGATCTTAACGCCGTATTCTGTGGTGGCAGCTACTTCATCTATATTTTCAGCTGTAAGATAATATGAATGGACGAAGTATACAAATGAACCACTTTCTACGCCTTTAAAAAGTTTACTGGATGGATTAACCTCTATACTATTCCAACCAATCTGTGGAACCTTCTGAGTTATTACCTTATCACCATCATTATACTCATTTGGAATTTTGGTTATAGTACCCTTCAAAAGTCCTAACCCTTCTACTCCAGGACTCTCCTCACTACTTTCAAAAAGAAGCTGAAGTCCAAGACATATTCCAAGAAATGGTTTCTTCGTTTTTACATATTCATTTATAACATCCACCAGATTTCTTGCTTTTAACTTTTCCATAGCATCGCCAAACGCACCAACTCCAGGTAGTATTGCACCATCCGCTTTTAATATCACATCTCTATCCGATGTGATAACTGCATCTTCACCTAGATACTTTATGGCCTTTTCAACGCTTCTAATATTTCCTGCATCATAATCAATTATTGCTATCATAATATTCCTCTTCTTCTAAACAAAACGAGTCAATGGCATAATCACCATCGACTCATTTTTTATTTCTTTAGAAATCATTCTGTGTGTTTATAATTGGAAATGAACCCGATATATCATTATTAAACACATAGTAAACTCTGTCATCTTCAGGCTTGATATATACTTCAAGTCTCTTAAGATCTGAAGCCTTCTTTCCAGAATCTGTCCAAATCTTCTTTGCCTCAGCAATTATCTCTGCCTGATTAACCTGTTCCCCATAAAACTCAACATATACATTTTCCTTCACGACAACACCTCCTCATTTCATCACACAATAATGTAAGTTCAAATTATTCATGTAATATTTTTATAGTTAAATAATTAACACACACAGTTTATCATAATGAATAAAATCATTCAAGTTTGTAATAAGCTATACATATATACTTATAGTATATAAAGTTATAGAAAAACACTAATCCATACTATTGGTATCAAGTTCAAAATAGAATACAACTCCTGTTTCAGTATTATATACACCATAATCTTTATTATGTGACTTCATTATGGCTGCAACAATTGATAGGCCAATTCCTGAACCACCATAAGTTCTGGTTCTTGCTGCATCGACTTTATAGAACTTAATAAACAGCTTCTTAAGATCCTCATCAGAAATGTTATTTCCGTCGTTATATACATTAATTCGAACTGTATCTTCCTTTTTCTCAAACCAAACTTTGATAGTTCCATTTTCTGATACATAATGAATTGCATTTGTAAGATAATTTGTGATAACTTCCTCAATCATGAAGCTATCTGCCCATACAAAGAGTTCCTCAGTCTCGTTGTATATTATCTTTACATTTGTATCCTGAATAAGTATATGAGAATTGGTAATTACTTCTTTAATAAGTTTTGTGATATCAAATCTTTCAATTGTAAGATCTTCACCTGTTTCAATCTGATCCAGATCAATCAGCTTCATAACCAGCTCATTCATCTTAGAAGCTTCGTCAGATATAACATTGCAGTAATAAGCCATCTCTTCAGGATCATCAGCTATGCCACTCTTAAGACCTTCAGCATATCCCTGAATAAGCGCCAGAGGAGTTTTCAGTTCATGGGATACATGAGATAAGAACTCAGATCTCATCTCCTCAACATGCTCTCTCTTACGAATATCATTGGAAAGTTCCAGGTTAGCATTCTTCAAATTTTTAATAGAGCTCTCCAGCTTAGTAGACAGCTCATTCATGCTCTCACCAAGTTCTCCAATCTCATCCTCGGATTGAACATCTACCTTAGCACTAAAATCCAGATTAGACATTCTTCTGGCAACTCTGGACATCTCTATAATCGGTCTGGAGAACACATTTGTTATGATCAATACAATTAATACACCAAAAAGCATTAAAGCCAAAGAAACACTAGAGAATAACCTTGCTGCAAAGGAAATGCTTTCTCTGGTGGTTTCTACTGAAGTTCTAACAACTATATAATATTGATTATCCATCACTCCGATTAGATCATAATAACTTCCTCCAATATCACTATTAGAAGTCGCTTCTACGGAGTTTCTAACTATCAGATAGCTTTTCTTAGCATATTTCAGCATGTTCATATCGTAGTTTTCGATAAGACTCCGCAAGCCTTGCTTAGTGGTATCATTTACATTTGCATTAGAATATACAGTAAAAAACCTTGGATTGATAACATATATCTTTGCACCTGCAGGATTATCGAACTCTTCATACAGACTGGATAATTCACCATTTTTAAGCTTGGAAAGATTATCTTCATCATTGAAAAATTCATTACAGGATTTATAGGTTGTTACAAGCATATTCTGAGTATGCGAAATATAGAATTGCTGAATGAAATAATTACTTATATACCAGGAAATAAATATTGTAACGAGAGTTGTCAGAAACACAATACTTGCAATCTTAAAACGGATTGAGTGTCTGAAATTAAAATTCATCTATTAATCTTCCTCTAGTATCAATCAATAATCGATTATTAAAATCAAGTCTACTGATCTACCTCAAATTTATATCCTACAGCTCTTATAGTCTTGATATATGAGCCCTTGTCACCGAGTTTTGCACGAAGCTTCTTTACATGAGTATCAATAGTTCTTGCATCACCGAAATAATCATAGTTCCATACTCTATTTAGAATATTATCTCTTGTAAGAGCTCTGCCTGCATTCTGAATAAAATATTCAAGGAGTTCAAATTCTTTAAAAGAAAGCTCAATTTCTTTACCATCTACAGTAACCTTATGAGCTACATTATCGATAACTATTCCGCCGGCTTCTATATTTTCCTCTGTCTCTTCAGAATTGGTTCTCCTTAATACAGCACCAACTCTAGCTACAAGTATTTGTGGATTGAAGGGCTTCGTAATATATTCATCAACACCTATACTAAAGCCTTTTAGCTCGTCTTTTTCGGTTGATTTTGCTGTAAGCATTATGATTGGAACATCTGATAGAGCTCTAATAGCTTTGCTTGTCTCATATCCGTCCATTTTAGGCATCATCACATCCATGATAATAAGAGAAATGTCATTTGTATTTGAGAAGATATTATAAGCTTCTTCTCCATCTTTTGCTTCTAGTACAAGATAGCCATCCTTGGCAAGAAAGTCCTTCACCAGCTTTCTCATTCTTGGCTCATCATCAACAACTAGCACCTTTATATCTCCCATATATACCTCCCTGATATAAATATCATTTTATATATAAAACATTATAATTACATAAGTATCAAAAGTCAAAAATCATACAAAAAATCCCTTCGAAAACCTTATATTTTCAAAGGGATTTAATGGTTTTATTTTATATTATTTAAATTATTCAGCGTCTCCAGCAGAAGCAGCATCTGTTTCTGTAGATGTATTGAACTCACCGATCATTGTGATATTATACTTCTCACAAAGACTCTTAAGCTCTTCCTGGTACATCTTCATATATGTTTCTGAATCCTTGATTGATGATGAAGCAAGATCAAGATTCTCTGTATCTACTTCTGAGATAGCATTTATAACATACTGAATGGCATCCCTCTGAGACTGTGAAGACTTAACATATAACTCCTTAAGATTATTTACTTCAGCATTCTCATAGCTAAGATTATTTAAAGCCTCAAGATACTCATCATAAGTTACAAGAGCTTCATTTTCAAGCTTTCCACGCCATGTTTCAGAATCCTTGCTAGTGCTGTCCTCAAAATAGTCATTATAAACTGCAACTGCACTATCACGCTTATCTGCAAGACCTGGAAGATCAACATTTACTAATTGTACGATTTCTTCCTGTACTGCCTTTCCTGTTGCTTCAGTTGCTGTTTCTCCTTCATCCTTCTTTCCACAACCTGCAAATGATAAAACAAGTGCAGCAGAAAGAACTAATGCAAGAAATTTCTTCATAATTTTTTCTCCTTATTTTATATCTTTAAAAAACAATCGAGAGCCATTATAGCACAATCATTACTCGCTGTCAAAATTGTCTGATTCCATATATTTCTTATATAAATCAGGTCTATGTTCCTTTGTAATCTCCAAAGCTTTCTCATGACGCCACTGCTCAATAAGTTTATGATTTCCAGAAAGAAGTACACTTGGAACTTCTAACCCTTCATAAACAGCCGGTCTTGTATACTGAGGATATTCAAGAAGACCATTATAAAAGGATTCATCTATAGCACTATCATCACTACCTAGAACGCCACTTATCTGTCTGGTAATTGCATCCATCATTAATAGTGAAGGTAGCTCTCCACCGGTTAAAACAAAATCGCCTATAGATACATATTCAGGGTTTATCAGTTCTATAGCTCTTTCGTCTATACCTTCGTAATGGCCGCATAGAAAAATGACATTATCTAATTCAGCTAATTCATTAGCCATTTTTTGATTAAATGTTTTCCCTCTTGGTGACATATATAACACTTTAAAATTTTCATCCTGGATTTTACTGATTAAATCCTGATAACAAAGCCAGACAGGTTCAGCCTGAATAAGCATACCACTGCCACCACCGTAAATGTAATCATCCACATGCTTAGTCTTATTCTGCGCGTAATCTCTTATATTTACAGTATTAAGGGTAACTATTCCATTTTCCATTGCTCTTCCTGTTATACTATGATTAAAAGTATTCTCAATCAATTCAGGGAAGAGAGTCATTACATGATAATTCATGCGCTACATTCCTTTTATTCTATTTACGAAAATCTGTTTATTCTCTATATCTACCTTTGTAACAAAGGCAGGTACATTTACTATATTAATTGTGGATCCATCATCACATTTGATAATAAATATTACCTGATCCGCCAGATTGGTCATATAATCTTCCACAACTCCAAATTCACCTGTTGCAGAATCAATAACTCTACAGCCGATTGTATCCGAAAGATAAAACTCACCTTCTTCAAGAGGAATAGCATGTTCTCTGTCAACGAATAGTTCCATGTTACGAAGTTGTTCAACTTCTTCAATGCTATTATATTCTTTGAATTTAAGAACAGGCTGATTCTTCTTATATTTACAGCCCTCTACTGTAACCTTTTTAGGTGTCTTATTGTTTCCGGTACCAATAATATAACATTCCTCTAAAAAGGAGAATCTCTGAACATCATCAGTAGTTGGATAAACACTGATTTCCCCTTTTACTCCATGAGGTTTAGTTAATACGCCAATTCTAAAAAGATCTTCTGTATTTTCCATAGTTTCTCCTTCTCTGATATGTATAATAAAGCCGCGGATAGTATCCACGGCTCATTATATTTATGCATATATTATCTGATATCAACAATAACCTTTTTGTCGCCCTTAGAAGCAGCGGCCTTAACAACTGTTCTAATAGACTTAGCTATTCTACCGCCTTTTCCAATTACTTTACCCATATCTTCTGGAGCTACAGTAAGCTCTATATTGATACTATCATTGTCTGTAGTTTCAGTTACAACAACACTTTCCGGATGGTCGACAAGGGATTTTGCAATGATTTCAACTAATTCCTTCATCGTAATTCCTCCAAGTTAATTATTTCTCAATACCAGCCTTCTTAAATAACTTTTCTACAGTCTCTGTTGGCTGAGCACCTGTTGCAAGCCACTTCTTTGCTGCTTCTTCATCTACCTTGAAAAGTGAAGGCTCCTGATTTGGATCATATGAACCGATCTCATCGATAA
>CAMNGU010000081.1 GCA_946538525.1 uncultured Lachnospiraceae bacterium | reverse complement strand
CAGGCTATCAGAGATGAAGTTAAGGATCGTGTTGCTGTATTTGGTTCAGCTAACAAGGCTTAATAGAGATATGATAATCATTTGAGTTAAGAAAAATATTAAAGGAGTTGATTGGACGAGAGTTTAATTAACTCCTTTTTTGTTGGTGGATGTTGGTTTGAGGGTTCTGGTGCTTTATTTGAAGTAACTTCAAAACATTCGGAAAATCCGCGCAGAGCGCTCTACTGTCTGCTTCGCAGACATTTTCCTCATGTATTTAGAGTTATCTGCTTCGTGGGTTATTCAGTTGATATTTTCAAAGTAACTTCAAAACATTCGGAAAATCCGCGCAAAGCGCTCTATTGTCTGCTTCGCAGACATTTTCCTCATGTGTTTGAAGTTACCTGCTTCGCAGGTTTTTATAAGATAATCAAACAAAAATTGCCTGCAAGCAGTCATTTTTGTTGCTTATCTTATAAACTTTGAAAAGTAACAAATTTTACAAAAAAACAGTGTCTTTTTTGTGCGTCTTGTAGTATAATACCAATATCTATGTTCAGGGGATTAAGGAGATCAAATATGATTTTTCTGGAAACACAAAAGGAAGAGTTCAGTAAACTTAAAGATGTCCGTATTTTCGGTACTGACGAAGTAGGTGAACGAATTAATGGAGACCTTTTAGTTATAGGACTTGGAGGTGTTGGTGGAAAGGTTCTGACACAGCTAAAGTCTATGCTGAGAAGTGAAATAACTTCCGAGGATAATATACATTACTTACTTATCGATTCAGATATTCCAGAGATGGAAGACACTATAAAGGCTAGTAGAGACGGTGACGGACTTAATGCACTTGAGGTTTTAAGTATTTATCGACCAAATCTTGAAGACATAATGGAAAAAGGTTATAACAATCAGCCGGTTCAGAATACACTGGCAAAATGGATGAGACCTGATTTTCCTAAAGTAAGAATTGGTACAGAAGGTGCCAATGGTAATAGACAGATAGGTAGATTAATGTTCTCAAATGCTTATGAAGATATGAGAATTCTCCTATTTGAAAAACTTGAAGATATGTATAGCGATTCAGTGTCAAAGAGACTGGATATTATAGTAGTCAGCAGTACTTGTGGTGGTACTGGTAGTGGTATTCTTGCAGATGTTACTTACAACATTAGAGGTTACTGCAGATCAAGAAGATGGGAAAATGTGCGTATTGGCGGATGCCTTATCATGCCGGATGCACTATTCGCGAATCGTTCCATTTACGAGGATGACGAGCTTAAGACTCTGCTTCTTGCAAATGGTCAGGCAACAATGCTTGAAGTTTCTGAATACATTCAGGCTGCTTACGAAGGTAAGAACTATGTATTCGAAAGTACAACACACAGATTATCAATGTGCGATAACATTTTCGATAGCTGTATGCTTGTATCTGGAAAGAAGGATATGCAGGGCTATGTTCCTGAAGGTATTGTCTTCAGTGATGTAGCATACTTCTTCTATAAGCTTGCACATAACAAGTATATCGATGATCCTGATGAGAATGGTCGTCGTAAGCTTCTTAGAGATTCCTTCTTTGAGAAGAGCAAGCTGGGTTACTTCAAGGTTGTAAATGAAGCTGATTATAAGATTCCTATTAAGGAAATTGAAAATGTAGTTGAGAATAGCATCTTCCGCGAGGCATATAATCGTATGAATACTATGCCGGGTAAGGATGGAGAGATGCAGGAAGATATCCAGAGGACTTTTGGAGAAATGTATACATTTCTTCAGGGACAGCCTGGTGATGAGATTCCACTTTCAGTAAATGGGCTTATCAAGACAGGACAGTTCCCTGCTCCTGCGTATAAGGATATCAAGAAGAGGACAGACCGTCTTAATTCTACACTTCCTGCTGCTGTTAATTCAGTAAAAGCTGATATTCCGGTTATAGTTAAGTCACTTCGTATCAAGATGTCACAGATGCTTGATTCGAATATTGAGAAATACATGAAGACTTATGGCCCATTTGTAACAATGCGTATCATCGGAGCGGCTGGTATCGGTGGCTGCGAGAAGGATGAGGGTATGGTTGAACAGGCCAAGGCTCTTGAAAATATGCTTGTTCAGTATGTTCCTTCAGATGAGTTTGAAGGAATAAAAGAGTCAATTCTTGCAATCGTTAAGAAGAGACTGTTTGCATTCCCTTCAGCAAAGAGGGAAACTGAAAATGGATATCATAATGCATGTATTAGAAGTGCTTTAGCACAGGAAAGAAACATGATCATGGCAGAGCTGAATGCTCAGGATGTGTTTGGTGATATTATCAGACAGCTTCGTCAGAGAGCAGAGCAGCTTAGCGATACATTCTCACAGTTTAACCAGGATCTGGTAAATGCAGTTGAGGATCTTGCCAATAACGGTCGCCGCATCATTGACTTCACACTTAATGATGCTAAGAGACATGAATATCTTCCATCTGACTATGTCACTGAAGAGAGAATTGAACAGTTTAGAACTGGTCTCATAAACATGATGGTAAATCATGAAGCTGATATTAATGGCGATAGAGTTGTTCCAGTAAGTACTGAGATGGAACATATTTATAGAAACTTCCTTCTTGGACTTGGTGTTTATCCAAATGAGAAGGTTATTGCAGCTGCATTTGCAGATAGACATCCAACCATGCAGGATATGAATGCTATGTTTGTTTCATTTGATAGTGATGTTCGTAGAGGCGTCATGAGAACAGCAGCTACTTCATTTGTAACAAGTGCAATTGAGAAGACTGCAAAGAAGAGATTATGTATCCTGAAGAGTGGATTTGAAGAGAAGGTTATGAAGCAGAAATATATTTCTCTTCCAGATTCAATGCCTCACTTCTCATCAGCCATGAAGGAAATTCTTACATCTGCTCCATATAATGAAGCACCTGAGTCAATCACAACTAATATTGGCGAGCAGGTTATCACGATGGATAACTTCTATTCAGGTGTAAGAATGAATATGCTGGAATGTTCAACAGAGATGGAAACTGCTTATGGTCTTGTTGTTTCAAGCGGAGCTTATATGGGACTTCATACTCAGTCATAAATAATAAATGAATTTAAGATATTATGAGGGCGGTTTTTCTGAAACCTTTTGTGGATTAGTTTCGATTAGTTTCGATTAGTTTCTGCAAGGAGTGCCAGAAGGACCGTCCTCGTATTATGATATAGATGTCAAAAAAAGTGTTAGGAGAAAATGAATTTTTATTCATGCTTTAATTCATGAAAGATATAATCAGGATAACAAAAAAATATTTTAAAAGTCCTGCATTCTATGTATTTGCTGTTATATTTACCACACTTCAGGGATTGGCAGAGATAATCCTGCCAAGGTACATGGGGGATATTGTAAATAAAGGTATCATAACCGGGGACTTGGATGTGGTTTACGGCATTGGCGTCAAAATGTTGATAGTCACTGCAGTACTCGGTATAAGTGGCTACCTTTCATTTATATTTATCAATATTGCTGTACTAAGATTTGGAAATGAATTTAGAACCAAGCTTTATGATAAGGTAACAAAACTTAGCTATTCAGAGGTTAAATCCATCGGAAGCGGTTCTGTTATCACAAGACTTACAGGCGATATTGAAAAAGTTATATCTGTTATCAAGGTTACTATCGACCTTGTCTACAAGCCAATGCTTCTTGCAGTGGGCGGCTTCCTTATGATTTTCTATATAAATTTGAGGTTCGGCCTTATCTTTTTAGCATTTATCCTTATTCAGATTATTATTATCTATATCTTTATTCATAAGTCTGCACCAATGTTTATGAAAGTTCAGATTAAGGTGGATGAGATTAATTCTAAGCTTCAGACAGTACTTCACAGTATGAGACTCATTAAGTCATCAACTACTGAAGCTATAGAAGAGTCTAGCTTTGAAAAGAAGAATAAGGGGCTTTTTGACAGCAACATCAAGGTTCTGTCTCTGATGAGTGCCCTTAATCCGCTTGTAATGTTCATCATGAATATCACGATCGTTGTAATTGTCATCATGATTGGCTATCAGAGCCAGGATTCATCTACAACCATAGGAAATGTAATGATGTCCATAACCTATGCTGAACAGATTCTTATGTCCATTATGATCAGCTCAAATCTTGCCAGAACAATTTCCGAGATTTCACCATCTATGAAGCGTCTCTTAGAGATAGAGGATGCAGTTCTTCCAGAGACAGGTGATAAGGCGCTTTCAGATGTCCATAGTTTGGAACTGAAGAGTGTAACTAAGTCCTATGGAGATAGTACTTCTAATCAAGGTTCTTCAGATAAGCGGAATAAAAAGAATGCAACAGATAAGGGCGCTAATGACACTTCTTCAAATGATGCCGCTAATAAGAGAACTGTTCTAAGAGATATCAAGCTCTCTATCAAGAAAGGCGAGCATATTGCCATAGTTGGTGGAACATCAGGTGGAAAGACCACACTTGCTATGCTCATTGCTGGACTTGATAAAGCAACAGAAGGAAATGTGCTGGTAAACGATGTGGATATAAATGAGTATGAACCACAGCAATTAAGACAGAGGATTTCTCTGGTTGGTGCATACAATAATTCTATTTACAGTGGTAGTTACATGGATAACCTTACTCTTGGACGAAATATAGATAGAGAAGCGGTTATAAAAGCTGCAAAGGCGGCAGAAATAAATGATTTTATTGAGACCTTTGATTATGGTTATGATTCTCTTGCATACTCCAGTGGAAATACCATTTCCGGTGGACAGAGACAGAGACTTATGATAGCAAGAGCGTTGGCTGGAAATCCGGATGTGCTGATCCTTGATGACAGCACTTCATCACTGGATTATGCCACAGAGAAATCGGTGCTGGAAAATATACGCCGGGAGTATTCTGATCTTACGCTCATACTTATAACAGAGAGGGCAGGAAGTGCTGCTAGCTGTGATAGGTCCTATACCTTGAAGAAAGGAGGACTTGTCTAATGCCAACTGGAACACCTCCGATCGAGAAAAGAAGTCCGAAGGATACAAGGAAGATTATCGCAAGGCTTTCTAAGTTTGTCTTCAGATGGAAGAAGCAGTGCATTATCCTGATCGTTACTATTCTTTTGACCATAGCCTGTCAGTTGATAGTACCAATCCTTGTTCAGAAGGCTATAAACTGCCTGATATACAGGACAGATAGTACATTTGTTCAGGACCTGACCAAGGTTATTACATCCCTGGTTATGGTATTTATCCTGAATTCAATAATTGAATATATTAAGAATATCAGTGCTATGAAACTTTCTGAGAATCTGTCTCTAACTATGAGACGGGATCTATTCGAGAGAGTAATCCATGCACCGCTATCTTACCTGGATACCCATAGTTATGGCGATACCATGAGCCGACTTACAAATGATTCTCAAAGAGTCAGCACAGTGGCTCAGGTATTAGAGGAGTTTATGTCCAAGACCATAGTAATTATCGGCTGTGGTATCATCATGCTCCTGGAATCCTGGAAGCTGGCAATGATATCAATCGTGACAGCAGTGATAACAACTATCATTTCCGGTATTATCTCTGGAAAGATGAGAGAATATTTCATGAGACAGACCATGGCACTTGGCTCTATGAATGGACATATTGAAGAGTCTATGAAGAATTTTAGAACCATGGAAATGGCGGGTATCGGTTCATTTACCAGCGAAACCATGGCTAAGAAGAGTCAGGAATATACGGATGTCTGCATTAAGTCCAGCATGTTCAGTGGAATCATCAATCCAATCATGCTGATATTAGGAAACCTTAGCTTTATGGTTACGGTAGTTGTAGGCGGACATTATGCAATAGATAAAGTTATCATGATCGGAACTCTTCAGGCGGTAATCATGTACTCAAAGCAGTTTATGGATTCGGTTTACAGTTTTGGAAATGTGATGATTCAGACACAGAGCTTCCTGGCAAGTGCCGAAAGAGTGTTCGAGATCATTGATATAGATATTGAAGATGCTGGAACAGCTTCAAGGCTCATATCCGGTAAAGAGAAGGAAGCACAGGCAAATGTGCCTGAAAGCGGAGTTGTATATAAAAATGTATCATTTTCCTATGATGGTATGAAAAATGTGGTTGAGAATATCGAGGCTCGTCTCGATGGTGGAACGACTACAGCACTTGTGGGAGCGACAGGTGCAGGAAAGACGACCCTTACCAGTCTGCTTCTAAAATTCTATGATAACTACGAGGGTGACATCTTTATTGATGGGAAGAACCTGAGAGATTATTCTTTGGAGAACACAAGAAATCTTGTGACTGTAGTTTTGCAGGACTCTAAGCTGGTTGATGGAACTATAGAAGATAATATTCTGTATGGTTCTCAAAATGCTTCAGGGGAAAAGACCAGTGAGGATGTTAAAGCACTTATTGAGAAGATGGGCGTAAGTCAGCTGATCAATAATCTTCCTGACGGACTTGATACTGTTACAAGTGATGATGATGAAACCATCAGCGAAGGCATGAGACAGATTATCGGTCTTGCCAGAGCTGTTATAAGAGAACCTCGTATACTTATAATGGATGAAGCTCTAAGTGCAGTGGATCCAGAAACGGAGCAACAGGTTAGAAGTAGTATCTTCAGCATTATTGAGGATGCAACCATCCTTGTGATAGCCCATAGACTAAGTGCAACTGAAAATCTTGATAACATCATTGTTATGAAAGACGGACAGATTGTTGAAGAAGGAAACTTCCAGAAACTTATGGATAAGAAGGGCGAATATTATAGGCTTTATAACAGCCAGCTTGAAGGTAAAGAAATTTAGAAAAAAACTAAAAAATTTCTAGATAAAAAATCTAAAAAAACACTTAAAAATCTAAAAAAAATAAGTTTCAAAAACTTAACAAAATATAGTAAAATGTTGGTTGGAGTGTTTTTAGTTTATTAATCGATTTTAGATTATTAAACTAGGCAAAATACTTTAAAGAACATAAATAGCTGATCAACTGGCTGAAAAGTCTTAATTAACTGATCGGTGGGAAAGGATCTATAAAATGGAACAAGAGAAGAACCCTGTAGTACTTAGGGTTGAAGACCAGCAGTCATTAATTCATCTTGGCAGTCTTGATTCATTTGATATCACAGAAGGTGGTACAGATGCTGCTAAGGCAATACTTAGTTATTTTGAAAATGGAAAGAAGAAAGAGCTTGAAAAAGCAATTTCTATATATGAAGAGATTATCCCAAATGAAAACTTTGGTGGTGAGTATACAGCACTTGAGTGGATGTGTAGATTCTTCCTGGCACCAGAGCCAGCACAGCAGGATCTTCTGGCACAGCCCTTTACAAAAGCTTTCTATGACATGATGGCAAAGGATGATTTCGCAAATCTTAAGACTTATCTTCAGTATAAATATCACATCAAGGAGTACGGCCCTGGAGACAATATCGAGATAAAGGCGCAGATGAGATTCCTTGAAGATTTTATTCTTTTCAATAACCCTGACCGTGAGCGTTGGGAAGCTACTCGTGAAAATTTGGAGAGATTCCAGCTTAAGGAAGGCATGACTATTGCCGATGTTGGTTCAGGTCCGGGATATTACTCATTTAAATTTGCTGATATCGTAGGAGAAAAAGGTAAGGTTTATGCTATTGAGACAAATCCAAAGCACCTTACATTCCTTCGAAATTATATTTCAGATAACAAGATTGATAATGTTGAGGTTGTGGAAAGCAGCTTCGAAGGTATCGGTCTTAATTCTAATGTAAGGGTAGACATGGTTTATGTTTGCTCACTTTTCCATAATGTATATGCAGCATTTACAGATGGTGAAAGAGAAGAGTTCATCGGAAGTATCAGAACTGCACTTGGAAATGGAGGACAGCTCATTGTCGTTGATAACGACCTGGTTACAGGACAGGAGCTTCCATATCATGGTCCATACATCAGTAAGGATCTTATCATTTCACAGCTTTACTATTATGGTTTTAAGCTTAAGGATGCATTCCAGTTTACACCACAGAGATATGCGTTGATCTTTGATATGGTTGATATTCCTGAGTCTGCACCAGAGAAACCAGCGCTGGCTGATAATGAAATCTTTGTAGATTCAAATGTTTCACTTGCAAGATACAGAATTATTGGTACATCCACATCCGGCTACACTGTTAGAGGTAAGAAGCCAGGCCGTAAGATGTACGAAGGAATTACTGAAAATGATGAGAAGAAGCTTCTTGAGGCCCGTGCAGGATTTGAAGAACTCTGGCCTAAGGAGAGAATCGGTGATGATTATACAGCTCTTATGTGGTGTATTGATTATTTCCTTGCAGATGATACAAAGCGTAAGGAAATGACTGAAGATCCACTTGTAGAAATGTATGCAGACTTCTTCTGTGGAAATGATTTTGAAAGAATTAAGCAGTATCTGCTGTATAAGTTCCATCTTGAGAAACCAGATCCAGAGGGAGCTTCACTAGAAGCAAGCTTTGACTATGATGGAGATGACTTCTCTATTGGTACTATCAACAATTGGAACGAATACCTGATATTCAATAACCCATACCGTAAATTGTGGGAGAAGACAGACGAAATGTGCAAGTTCTTCAACATAAAAGAAGGGGAGCATATTGCAGATATCGGATGCGGAAGTGGATTCTTCACATGGTACTTCTCAAAGCAGGTTGGACCAAAGGGAAAGGTTTATGCTACTGAGCTGAATAAGGATGCCATCAAGTATGTTGATGACCTTGTTAATAAATATAATATAAAGAATATTAAGACTATAGTTACCAAGATGAATAAATCCGGACTTAATGATAACAGCGTTGATACCATTTTCATGTGCTCAATGTACCACGCTGCATATATCACAGATATTGAGTTCGTAAAGGATTCATTTGTCGATACACTTCATAAGGCGCTGAGAAAGGGCGGTCGTATCATCATCGTTGATAATAATGTTACTGCTCCAGGCACTCCATCCTACTATGGACCTGGTATCAGCCCAGAACTTCTGATTCAACAGCTGAAGTACTATGGTTTCAATCTCGTGGACAGATTTGAAATGATTCCGCAGAGATTTGCGTTGATCCTGGAAGAGGATCCAAACTACACAGGACCAAAGAATGGCGGAAAGGATGAATATGGAAGAGATAAGAATACAAAGCAGAAATCATCTCGAGGCAGGAAGCGCGGAAGGAGAAAGTCCGAGGATCCTATGCAGCACGAGGGGCAAGAGCCTGATATGTTCTATGATAGAAAGAAGAAGTAATACTGGTGGAAAGGCAGAAGGGATTCTGGCTGATATAAGCACCAAGAGCTTCACCAAGAGACCTGCGCTTCAGCAGGGACCTCTTGTTTCTATACTGAACTTCATGAATAATGCGATATTTGTAAATAACAAACCAGGAAATGTTTATAACTGTGATGCAGCATTTCTCTTGCTGGTAAAGAGCTCCTTTAGATGGGTTGTTTCTGGAACCTCCAGAGTACTTTACTTTGCAAATAAACAGCTGGTGGCAGAATCTGAGAAGAAGGAATTTTCAAGAATCGGACTTCAGCCAACATATACTCCTGAACTGGGAGAAATTCATAAATGTGAGAAGGGAGAAAATGCATTTTTCCTTTGCAGTAAATCCCTTACGGATGCTATCGGTTCAGAAGGAATTGAGAAAGCACTTAAGGATGCAACTTCTCAGGATGATTGGATGAGACGCGTTGAGGAAATGGCCGGAGATACAGATTTTGCAGCCCAGGCAATTATTTTGCCAGAGCAGAGAAGAGCGCCAATACTTAGTATCGCGATTATAGTTCTGCTGGTTATAGCAATCATTTTACTTTGTATTCTGTTGTTGAATAAGTAAAAGGGTTAGCTTGATAATACATAGAGATATTATTCCCAGGGGAAACCTGAGGAATCGTTATAAAAATGTATCATATAATATAAATCGAGGGGAGACGATATTATGATATCAAAAGAGGAAAGAGAGCTACTATTTAAACATGCTGAAGAGAAGTATGAAAAGGTAGCAGAACTTCAGAGACTTGGACTTATAGTGGATGATGGTGATTTTGTACCAACAGTACATTATCCACCAATCACAGAGTATCCTGACCAGGGACCAGAATATTTGGATGACTATGTATGGCCAGCAGATGACAGAATGGATATTTATGTTCATATTCCATTCTGTATCCAGCAGTGTACTTATTGTCATTACCCAAATAAGGTTGGTCCATGTGATGATGAAAAAGAAAAATACATCGGTTATCTGATTAGGGAAATGGACCTTTTCCTGAACAAGTTTGGCAAGGAAAATATTAAGCCTCGTTCAATACTTCTTGGAGGTGGTACACCAACTAATCTTAAACCAGCGCTTCTGGATCATTTCCTTACAGAGTTTGACAAGAGAGTGGATTTTTCACACTGCAATCAGCACAATGTTGACCTTGGACCAAACTCTATCGTAGGACCAGATGGTTCAGAGAAAATGCAGATTCTGAAGGATCACGGTGTTACAAGACTTACTATTGGACTTCAGTCACTTAATAATGATGTACTTAAGCTGATGAATAGACCACATGACGCTCAGTGGGCTATTGATTCTGTTTACAAGGCACTTGATTATGGATTTGATGTAAATATTGAGTTTATCTTTGGACATCCAGGCGAGACACTTGAGAACTGGACAGATGTTATGGAGCAGGCTATTGAGCTTCCTATGAACGAGATTCAGATTTATAGACTTAAGGTTCAGGCATATGGAGACAGACAGGGTGTTATCAATCGTCGTAAGAGAGGTTCAGGTGCTGATGACATTCCTGACTTCAAGAATACAATGATGATGAAGTCTATTGCAGAAGAGATGATGATGAATCATGGCTTCGAAGAAACACTTCGTAGAGTATTCTCAAGAGATAAGAAAGTTTATTCACATTATGCATTTAACCAGTGCTGTGCTCAGTTTGATCAGGTTGGTTTTGGTCTTTCAGGTTTCTCAAGCTATAGAGATAGATTCGATATAAATTCATACAACTTTGATGAGTACTACAGCATGATCGATGAGGGAAGACTTCCTATCACTCGTGCATATAAGCATAGTACAGAAGAAAAGATTCGTCAGAAGATAGTTCTTCCACTTAAGAATCAGTATATTATCAAGAAGAGATTCGAAAAGAATTCTGGTGGATATAATATTGATGATCTGTTCAAGAAGAAGATTGCAACTCTTGAGGAGTATGGACTTCTTGAGGATACTGGAAGAGATATTCGTCTTACAGATCTTGGCCGCTTCGTAGCTGATGAAGTATGTGAGTGCTTCAATTCAGATGAGCATAAGCCATTCCCTAAGGAGAGATATGCTGAGGGACCACTTAATCCATATAATGATAATGATATTTTTGGATAATATGACATAAGTGTCAAAAGTCAAAATGCGTTCCTGCTTGCAGGAAAAGCA
>CAMNGU010000080.1 GCA_946538525.1 uncultured Lachnospiraceae bacterium | reverse complement strand
CTTTTTAATAGATTCAGATGAACTGTCACCAGAGGCACTAGAGAAGAAACACCGTTTGGAAAATGATCCATCTTGCAGAACAAACCATATGGAGTATATGCCAGGTATGGATATCATAAAGTCAGATATCTGTGAAAAGGTTCTTGGCGAAATGAATAGCTATGACTATTCAAAGTATACTGCAAAGGATGTGGTGGCGGCCCTTAACCACGACCACTGTTCTATAGAGGATTTTAAGGCACTTCTGTCACCAGCTGCAGAACCACTTCTTGAGAAGATGGCAGAGAGAGCAAGACTTGAAACCAGTAAGCATTTTGGTAATACAGTTTATCTTTTTACTCCTTTATATATAGCCAACTATTGCGAGAATTACTGCGTATACTGCGGCTTCAACTGCTACAACAAGATTCGTAGAATGAAGCTGACCATGGAGCAGATAGAGCATGAGATGAAGGTTATAGCTGACAGCGGAATGGAAGAGATTCTTATTCTTACAGGTGAGAGCCGTGCTGCCAGTGATGTGGAATATATCGGAGAAGCCTGCAAGCTTGCGAGGAAATATTTCCGACTTGTGGGACTTGAGGTTTATCCAGTAAATGTAGATGAGTATAAGTATCTTCATGAGTGTGGAGCGGATTATGTAACTGTATTCCAGGAAAGCTACGATACAGATAAGTATGAGACACTTCACTTGATGGGACATAAGAGAGTATGGCCTTACAGATTCGATGCTCAGGAGAGAGCTTTGATGGGTGGAATGCGAGGCGTTGCATTTTCAGCTCTTCTTGGTCTATCGGACTTTAGAAAGGATGCTCTTGCTACAGCGCTTCATGCATACTTCCTTCAGAAGAAGTATCCACATGCAGAGATTTCACTTTCCTGTCCAAGGCTTCGTCCTATCATCAATAATGAGAAGATAAATCCGCTGGATGTGCACGAGAAGCAGCTCTGCCAGGTACTCTGTGCATATAGAATCTTCCTTCCGTTTGCAGGTATTACAGTTTCTTCAAGAGAGACTGCTCAGTTTAGAAATGGAATCGTTAAGATTGCAGCTACCAAGGTATCAGCTGGTGTATCGACAGGAATAGGAGATCACGAGTCTAAATATACAGGAAAAGAAGATGAGTACGATCAGGGCGATGAGCAGTTTGAGATTAGCGACAGCAGAAGCCTTGATAAGATGTATCAGGATATTGAAGGCGAAGGACTTCAGCCGGTACTAAATGATTATCTTTTTGTATAAAAGCAGGAGACTAAATGAAAAGTAGTGACATAATTTGCGTTACAAATAGACATCTCTGTGAAGGGGATTATAGAGAGAAGCTGGTGGAAGTTGCAAAGGCTCATCCCGCAGCAATTATTCTTCGAGAGAAGGATATGAGTGAGGAAGAATATAGAGAGTTAGCAAGCTTTTTTCTTCCAATCTGTAGAGAGGAAGGCACAAAGCTTTTTCTCCATAATTTCTATAAGGTTGCTATGGAACTAAGGAGCGATGGACTGCATCTTCCTCTTCATATTCTAGAAGAAGTGATGTCAGAACTCGGAAATGATCAGCCAGAGTTACTCCGGGAAAGATTGGGAATAGCAGAACTTGGAGCTTCCTGCCACAGTGCACACGATGCAAGAAGAGCTAAGGCGCTTGGCTGCACCTACATTCTTGCAGGTCATATATATGATACAGATTGCAAGAAGGGCCTTCCTGGCAGGGGGCTGGAGTTTTTAAGAAATGTAACCAAAGAAGTTGATTTGCCGGTCTATGCCATAGGCGGTATAGAACCGGAGAATATAGATGAGGTACGAAGAGAAGGTGCGGCGGGAGCCTGCATCATGAGCAGTGCCATGAAAGCTAAGAGTGTTAAGGAATTACTGACTAAGTTCAGCCAGTAATCCTTTCACATATAGCGGTACATTGGGGGCACCACCTTGTATCGCAAGAAGAAAAATTAATGCGAATAGAAAAGGAGAAACAAATGAAAGAAGCATTAAATATCACTGAGAAGAAGCTCGGTGAAGGCGCCGGTGAAAGAAATTATACAACTCAGATGGATGCCGCAAGACAGGGTATCATCACACCGGAAATGAAAGCAGTAGCAGCTAAGGAATACAGAACTGAGGAGGAAATCCGTGACCTTGTTGCAAGAGGACAGGTGGCAATCTGCGCCAATAAGAATCATAAATGTATCGATCCTAATGGAGTAGGTTCAATGCTGAAGACCAAGATAAATGTTAATCTTGGCGTTTCCAGAGACTGCAAGGATTATGATATCGAGATGAAGAAGGTTATGGAGGCTGTCAACATGGGAGCCGAGGCTATCATGGACCTTTCATCCCACGGAGACACACAGCCTTTCAGAAGAAAGCTTACTAGCGAATGTCCTGCTATGATAGGAACAGTTCCAGTATATGACAGCGTGATTCATTATCAGAGAGACCTAGAGACACTTACTGCCCAGGACTTCCTTGATGTTATAAGACTTCATGCTGAGGACGGTGTTGATTTTGTAACACTTCATTGTGGTATCACTCGTAAGACTATAGAGCAGATCAAGAAGCATAAGAGAAAAATGAATATAGTATCACGAGGTGGTTCACTTGTATTTGCCTGGATGTGTATGACAGGCGAAGAGAATCCATTTTACGAGTACTATGATGAGATACTTGAAATATGCCGCGAATATGATGTAACTATCTCCCTTGGTGATGCCTGCCGTCCAGGATGTATTGCTGACGGAAGTGATGTATGCCAGATTGAGGAGCTTGTTCGTCTTGGAGAGCTTACTAAGCGTGCGTGGGAAAGAGATGTTCAGGTAATGGTTGAAGGCCCTGGCCATATGCCAATGGATCAGATAGCTGCTAACATGAAGATACAGCAGACCATATGTATGGGAGCACCATTCTATGTACTTGGACCTATAGTAACAGATATTGCACCAGGATATGATCACATCACATCAGCTATCGGTGGGGCTATTGCAGCATCTGCAGGAGCGGCATTCCTTTGCTATGTAACACCAGCAGAGCATCTGGCTCTTCCTAATATTGACGATGTAAAGCAGGGAATCATGGCATCTAAGATTGCAGCTCATGCCGCAGATATTGCAAAGAAGATTCCACATGCAATGGATATAGATAATGCTATGGCAGATGCAAGAAGAGCACTAGACTGGGAGAAACAGTGGGAGTGTGCCCTTGATCCGGAAACAGCTAAGGCAATCCGTGATGACAGGTCACCTGAGCATGATGATACATGTTCAATGTGCGGAAAGTTCTGCGCAGTTAGAAGTATGAATAAAGCATTAAATGGTGAGCATGTAGATATACTGTAAAGCAAAGTATGAAGAATACTGATTAATCATATAGAATCATTAGCCCTGGTTTTGCCGGGGCTTTTTCATTTGTGGCCCAGTAGAATAATAAAAAATGACCTGAGAAGTTCATGAAAAAATGAAAAAAAGGGGTTGACATTAGTTCATGAATGCTTTAATATGTTCGCCATAGGATAAATAATGAAATTCATGAACAAATACAGAGAGAAAGTAACGAACATTAATCATAGATAAAGAGTTCGAAAAAAGATATGAACAAAGCAAGTTTAAAAATTAAAAAAATAAGAACAGTTCTATTCTTTACTCTTCCTGCCATGATCCCAATGATCATGTTTTGGATAACACCAATCTTAAAAAGTGGGTGGTTGAGCTTTACAGACTGGGACTACATGAGTCCATCATACAGTTATGTAGGCTTTGAGAATTATACAGATCTTTTTCAGGATGACAGATTCTGGAATGCACTGAAGGTAACTGGTTCATTTGCATTAGGTACATTTGTTCCAACCATTGTATTTGGACTTGCACTGGCCCTCCTCTTACAGAGTAAGCTTCGAGGAAAGAGCATTTATCAGTTCCTGGTTTTCTCGCCTTGGATTACTCCAACAGTTGCAATTTCAATCGTATGGAGTTGGATCTTCCAGCCAAAGGGTGGACTTGCAAATGAACTGCTTCAGCTCATGGGACTTCCACAGCTCCAATGGATACAGAGCAGCGATACAGCGCTTCTTTCAGTAATCATCGTAACAGTGTGGAAAGGAATCGGATATGCATGTATCTTCTACCTCACAGCACTGGACAAGATTCCACAGGAAAGATATGAAGCTGCCATGCTTGACGGAGCAGGCTTCTGGAAAAAGCTTCTATATATAACTATACCGGGCATATCACCAACCACATTTTTCCTAAGCGTTATTACTATGGTGGATGCACTGAAAGCATATGATCAGATACAGGTTTTAACACAGGGCGGCCCTTCTGGAAGTACAAGAACCCTGACATACCTGTTCTATCAATTCGGATTTGAGGAATTCAAGATGGGTAAGGCATCCGCTGCGGTAGTGATGCTTATACTGATAACTGTTACGCTTTCGCTGATACAGTTTAAGCTATCTAAAAAGTGGGTGAATTATTAAATGAAAAAGGTTCTAATCAATTCAATAAGGCATTTGGTGCTGATTGCTGTTTGCCTGATCATGGTATTCCCTCTTTTGTGGATGATACTTGGAAGTGTTAAGACAAGTCAGGAAGCCATGAATCCGGAAATGATTTTCCCAGACATTATTCATCTGGAAAATATCATCGAAGTTGTGAAGTATTCACCACTTCTTAAATATGTAGGTAACAGCCTTGTGGTAGCAGTTGCAGCTACAGCAATACAGATAGTCACAGGAGCAATGCTTGCATACGCATTTGCCTTTATAGATTTTAAAGGAAGAAATGTTCTCTTTGGAATAGTTATGGCAACTTACATGCTTCCATCTGCAGCAACATATATCCCAGCGTTTGTGCTCCTTGCGAAAATGAATATGCTGAATTCTCGTACGGGGCTTATCATCTCACAGTGCGTCAGCATCTTCGGAATCTTTCTTCTAAGAACAGCCTTTCTGCAGTTCCCAAAGGAACTTTTAGAAGCAGCAAGAATGGACGGTGCCAGTGAGTGGAAGATACTTTGGAAGATTGTGGCACCAGTAACAAAATCATCATTTATTACATTTGGACTTATGAGTTTTATCAGCCTTTATAACAATTATATGTGGCCATCACTCATAACAAAGGATGAAAAATATTATCAGGTTTCACAGGGACTTAGAAGTTTCTTTATAGAAGACGGAGCCTATGGAACTAACTGGGCAAAAGTTATGGCAGGAAGCACAGTGATCATTATTCCACTTATTATACTATTTGCCTTTACACAGAAATGGTTCATTAACGGACTTTCAGGCGATACAGGTATTAAGGAATAAAGCTAAACTTGCTAAAAACTTAGATACTTAGCTACTAAGTTGAAATAAATTAATTAGTAAAAAACATTTTATGGAGGAAAAAGAAAAATGTTTAAGAATGTTTTATCAAACAAGGCAGTAAAGAGAGTAACAGGCGCTATGCTTACAAGTGCTATGGTTCTCGGAATGGCAACAGGTTGTGGAGTTAGCACAACATCAACAGAAGCTGAAAATACTGAGAGTTCACAGGCAGCAACAACAGCTGATGTTGTAGATGCAGGAACAGTTACAAATGCAACAAATAACAATGCTTTAGTAAGTTCAACACAGGCAGATGGCAGAACAGAAGTTGAGTTCTGGTATGCAGGTGGTAAGTCAGCAATCGCTGTTATCGAAGAAATCGTAGCTGACTTCAATAACTCACAGGATGAGTACTTCGTAAAGACTTCAACAATGGCTGATTATGATGAGACATATCAGAAGCTTCAGGCAGGTATCGCTGGAAATGTTGCTCCTGATGTAGCACTTATCGAGGTTGAGGCTGCAAATAACCTTTATAACAAGGAACAGCTTACAGACCTTAGCACATTTATTGCTGATGATGCTGATTTTGATAGAGATGATTACATTGATGTATTCTTCAATCAGGGTGTAGACGGCGAGAAGACATATGCATTCCCAGCTTATGGTACAACACAGCTTATGTACTACAATAGAGATGTATTTGAAAAGGCTGGTATCGAGCCAGACAGCATCAAGACATGGCAGGATCTTGCTGAAGCAAGTAAGAAGATTAAGGACGAAGGTATCGCTACATATGGTTGGGAGCCAATGTGGAATGAAGATAACCTTATCGATATGTCATTCTCAAATGGTGCTCAGCTTCTTAGCGAGGATGGAAAGACAGTTCTTATCAACTCAGAAGAGTGGGTTGAAGTTTGGGAAGGCATCCGTACATGGATCCATGATGATCAGATTATGGCTGTACACTCAGGCGGACAGGGCTGGGAGTACTGGTACAATACAATGGATGATGCACTTGATGGAACAGCTGGTGGTTACACAGGTTCAAGTGGTGACCAGGCAGATCTTGATTTCTCAGTTGTAGGTGCTATGGAGCAGCCTGCTTGGGATGATGACAGCGAGTCACTTCCAACAGCTAGAGCTAAGCAGCTTGTATCAGTTGCACAGTCACCAGAGGAAGAGCAGAAGGGTGCTTATGAGTTCATCAAGTTCTTCACAAACCCTGACAATCAGGCTAAATGGTCTCTTGCAACAGGTTATGTATCAGTTAGAAATTCAACACAGGAAAATGAAGAGTTCAAGGCTTACTCAGAGGAGCATCCAGAAATCCTTGTTCCACTTGCTCAGTCATCACACGGTTCAGTAATGCCTATCGACCCAACAGGTGGTGAAATCTATGATGCACTTAGTGTTGCTGCTGATAAGGTAGAGCTTGAAGGTGTGTCAGCTCAGGAAGCACTTGATGAAGCTGCTGAGACAGCTCAGAAGGCTCTTGATAAGGTAAATGAGCAGTAATCCATTTAGGTAACTAGCGAAGGTTATAGGAAATATGAAGAACCGGTATTCAAATTTTGAATATCGGTTCTTTTGTGTTAGCTTCGAAAGTTTCCTTTTAGTGCTCAGGATGTTATAATTAGCAGGTAAAATGTTATCTTGGATAAACATAGTATAGGTTAAATGAAAAGGTGAAAGTATGAGAAAAAGAGTATTAGCTGCAGGAATTTCATTTATCATGATGATGAGTATGGTGGGATGTGGACTTACAGATAGTAGCTCCGATCAAAAGGAGCGTCGTACTGAAAAAGCATCCACAGAAACTGCTACAGAGATAGATGCAGATGTATCAACAGCTACAGTCGATGATGCCAGTGGCAAAGGCGGTGACCAGGCAGAAGATAAAGACGATACTAAAGATAATAAATCATCAGGTATAGCACTTGATCCTGCATTTGATGGGATTCCAGTAATCTATTCCGTAGGAAGAACTGACTATGTAAATGATGATGATGGTGAACAGCTCTATAACAAGGCGAGTGAATCTCTCCACCTTATGGAAGGAACAGAGGATACATATCCTGGTATAAAAAAGGCGCTTGATTCATTTAATAAGTCAGTGAATTCTGTAAGTGAAGATTATTCTCAAAGTGAATTGATTGAAATGGCTAAAGAACAGAAAGCCAGTTCAGAGTATTTTACTTATTATATGGATAGTTTTAATGCTCAGATCGCCAGGGTAGATGATAAGGTGCTAAGCATAAGTGTTGGATCTGAAAGCTACTATGGTGGTGCTCATGGCTATTATGGAACAAGTGGATATGTTTATGATTCGCAAACTGGTGAAGAACTAAGCATATTAGATGTTGTAAGTAGTAAAGAGGACCTAAAGGCTGCCGCACAGGAAATATTCTCCAGAGACTATCCTATGCTTATTGAAAGTGAGCCTGGATGCGAGGATTATCTAAATGAAAGCCTTGATAAACCTGAAAATCTTAACTGGTGTATGGGGCCTACTACACTGGATATTTATTATAATCCATATGAGCTGGCGTCCTATGCAGCAGGTGCCCAGACTATTCAGATAAGGTATGCTGATTATCCAAATCTTTTTAGCAAAGGTTACGGTGAAAGTGAAGGAAGCTGGGTGAAGCAGGGAAGTGACCTGATGGAAGATATAAATGGTGATGGCTCCCTTGACTATACTCATTTTGAAGAAAATGTAAAGTATGAAGAAGAGTATAATTATTCATACACAGATGGATTTACTATTGATACTGGAATCGAATCCAAGGATGTAGAGTGGTACTGTTATGGTACGACTGTATATTATATAAAGAAAGATGGAAGATTCTATCTCTATGTAATTACTGAGGGAGATAATGATTCCTCATCTCTTCTTATGTATGAGATCACAGATGGAAAGATTGTGGAGCTGGGAGAAGAGTATGCACATTTCAGTGCACCTTCTTATTCCTTTGATTATGGCGAGGGATATTTTGAAAATTGCTGTGATGAGTTTTACAATCCTGACGCATTCTTTATAGCTTCAAGAATGGATCTTTTAAGCACTATCACAGGCGTTAAACCTAGTACCATTGGAGAGGATGGAAAGGTTAAGTACCTTCAGGAATATTATAATCTTAGTGATTTTATTATAACCTCTAAAAAGGAACTTACATTTGACGAGGTTGATGAGGATGGAAATGTTATCGGTGAGATAACAGTTCCTAGTGGTTCGGATTATAATGCATACAGAACTGATGATGAAACTTATGCTGACTGCAAATTAAGTGATGGAAGGATAGTAAGACTGCGTATTGAAAGAGATGAAGAGCTTGGCCATGTTATTAATGGTGAACATTTAGAAGAGCTATTTGAAGGAATTATTTTCGCAGGCTAAGTAGATTCAGATAATTATTTTTACTATTTTTTGTAAAATCACTTGCACATTTAGAGTAATAATTATATAATATGAGGGCTGGTTTTAAAGACCGGCCCTTATGATTTTACTTCTGGATATATTTTTGAATATATTTCTGATAAGTAAAATGCATATGGCCCAGTGGCTCAGTTGGTTAGAGCGCCGCCCTGTCACGGCGGAGGTCACGGGTTCGAGTCCCGTTTGGGTCGCTGAATAGTGAAGCGAATATAGGTTGTTAACTTATGCGCCTTGGTTGCAAGCAACCAAGCAATCCTGTGCAGGGGACAGAATTGATTTTGCGTCGCTTTGCTAGCAAAATGCGTGCGCCCCTTGGCGCAGCGCCGATTTTTTTCAATAATCGTCACCTAAGCCGGCGTGGCGGAATTGGCAGACGCCCGGGACTTAAAATCCCGTGAGGAGCGATCCTCGTACCGGTTCGACCCCGGTCGCCGGCACTAAGTAAGAAAAGCCTTATGAACAGTAAGTTCATAGGGCTTTTCTTTTGTTGTATAACAACGAATATAATCTAGTACAAAAAATTGGACTAAATTAAAAAAGATAGTTAAAAGTAATGGGATTACATTTCATTATTTGATAAAATATAGGAATAGTATATAAGTTCGTTTTAACAAATTAATATGTTTACCTAGGTAGTTGGGGGACGTGCTCCTTGCTCGATCCGAGAGTGTTCGGAAAGGAGTGAGGCTTATGAGCAATTACGAGATATGCATGCTGTTAATGACATTGATCATAATTATAATTAAGTTAACAGATCGTAATCATAAGAAATAGCCGTCCTAATCACGGGAATGAACGAACGGCTATTTCGGCATCTTCATTAAACCGGATCGGGTGATGTGCACTCACCCTCCGACTATCTTGTTAAAAATATTATACCGATGAAGTATATGAATGTCAAAGTTTTTTGGAGGATGTTTCATTTGTTTGAGAACCCTGTAAATTATGATGATACTCAGGTCGGAAATGGAGAAGACTTAGAAATTTAGAGGAGTGATGAAAAAGAATAATAATCTTAAATAACAAACAGCCCCTTATAACATAAGCGTTGTAAGGGGCTGTGATATTATTTATGATATTTTATTTGTTTTTATTTTAAAATCTTAAAATCTCCAATAAGTGGAAGAGGTTTACATTCGCCATTTACAGCACTAATGATTCCCAATACCAAGCATACAAGAAGGAATACTTCTGCTGCAAGGAAGATGAGCCAGCCGATTATTGGAATAAGGCAAAGTACTGCTCCAACTATACCTGTTGCAAAACCACAGATTACAAGAATCAGTGAATTGTTTAGATGGAATTTAAAGAATGGATCATTTCTATCAGCCATTACTACAGCTAAAACAAGTCCAATCCATGTGATGTAGCATACGATTGCGGCAGTTTTTGGATCCATGGAATATTGAGTTTGTTGTTGATATCCTTGTTGTTGATATCCTTGCTGTTGATATCCCTGCTGTTGATATTCTTGTTGTTGATATCCTTGTTGCTGGTATCCCTGCTGCTGATATCCGTCAGCTCTCTGTTGCTGAAACTCCTGCTGATTATAATTCTGCTGCTCGAATCCTTGTTGAACATCTCTTGCCTGTTCCTGGAATTCTGGAGTAGGCTGGTTTGGTGCAGCAATATTCAGAGGAGCACCACAGAATGGACAATTTGCTCCATCAGTATTTACTTCGTTTCCACAATTATAACAAATCATAAAAACCTCCCTGTTTCCAATTGATTTGGTGGTTATCAGATACTTTTAACCACTTAACGAGGATTTTTCAATCATCGCTAACTATAGTAACCCAAAAATGTTAAAAATACAAGTGAATACAAATTATTACCCCAGTCTGCTATATCATAAGAGTAAAAATTGGAGTTGCCTGAGAGCAAAAAATGGATAATAAAATAACGAAAAAATGCTAGTAAAAATGATTTTTATGCTGTTGAAATGAGGGGGTATATTTGGTATATTAATTATGGGGAGTTAATACTAAACATATTTACTCATTACAGCTTAAAATTATTAAGCATTTAGTTATAAAAAGCTATAAAAAACTATAAAAAAGCTAGACAAATAGCTAAAAAATAGCTTTTTTGATAGCTAATAAAATTATAACTATATGGCTGAAATAAGTAGGCAATAGTTTTTAAAAATTTTAAGAAAGAGGAGATATTTTGTATGGAAAAATTAAATCGCATCTTTATTTACGAAAGTGATAATTGGTCAATCGATCTTCGCCCAAGAAATAACATGCATGAGGGTGAGCCTCCTGTAAAGGTTTGGATCTGCAAGATGGATCAGGAAGTAGCAAAGTATTCAAATAAGTATCGTGGATATGGTCGCTACCAGGATAATGAAGGACTTATCCCACCAATTATTTCTGAAGCTGCAAAGAAGGTTTGGGCAAAGCTTTGTGAGAATCCTACAGCTGATATTAAAGAGATTGAGGCTGTTGCAGGTGATATCCGTAAAGAGATAGAGGAGTTTATCGCAAGTAATCCAATACCTGACGATGGTGAAGGCGAATAATATAAAGTAAATAAAGTGCAAATAGATTAGAATCTTTAGTGTTTGGAACAATAAATTAGATTAGTAAATTAATTAAATAACAATAAATTAGGCTCTGTCATATTTTTGACAGAGCCTTTTAAAATGCTTTATTAAGTAATATTTTATTCAGCAGCTTCAGTAGTCTCGCTGATGGTTTTATCTTCTTTACTAGCTTCTTTATTATCTGCAGAAGCATCTCCAGCAGCTGCGCGAGCTTTCTCAAGTCTGCTATGCTTTATTCCCTGATAGATAAAGTATAGCATGATGCAAAGAGTAGCAGTAAAGAATAGGAAATAACTATATACGAAATAACCATATACTATATGGACTACAACGATCATAATGCTTATAATCCATGCTACGATCAAAAATAGCACCCAGACAGTGTAGATTAGTCTGTTTATCCTTTTATTGCTTTTATCTCTTGTATAGCTAAAGATAAATGTTTTTCGTAATACAAAGTATAGTAGAAGTCCAAGTCCAAGAACAAATAAGTATATCTGTATGAATTGCGTCGGTAAATTCATTTCAGAACCCCCTCCAATATATTTGTTTTAACCCTCTAATCATTATAAGGCATATTGTAAATATATGAAACAGTATTTTTAACGATTGTTTTCAGTTTTTCGCTAGCCTGATTGGCTACTGTCTGAACCTCTTCGTGAGTAAGAAGGGCATCTTCATTATCTATTGC
>CAMNGU010000079.1 GCA_946538525.1 uncultured Lachnospiraceae bacterium | reverse complement strand
TGTCCTCCAAGCTTTCCTGAAGAATCTTCCTTCAGCATTGGAATCTGTGTACGAGCCTTAAGAACTTTTCCGCATACGCTGCAGTGGCTTCCTGTTGTCCAACCAACAGATGTCTTTGAAGGAGCTTTTCCTTCATCGATTACTGGTTTATGTCCAGTTGCCTCAACCTCGAAATCTTTTATTTTAGTTGAATCAATCGCAGAACGATATCTTCCCACTCCAGCCTCTGTACATGTTGGTTCAGTTACATATTCTATAAACACCCAAGCAACAGTCCACTTAGCTACAAATGTTTTATCTTCACCCGTATAAAGCGAAGCAGATTTATTCTTATCCATTAGATCGGATGCACTCCATTCAACACCTGTATCCTGATCAACCCAGCTCACAAACTCATATCCAGGTCTGTTTCCAGTATAAGGAGCACCACTAGAAGGACTACTAAATCCAAGAGTTCCATTCTTTGGAATACTAACAATCTTTTCTTTTGTATTGGCTTCACCTAAGATATAACCCTCTTCAGACTTAAATGTAAAACTAATAGGCTCATCCCAAACAGCTGTAAATGTAACATCTTCTGTATATTCCATACTATTTGGAGCTGTAACTCTCACTGTGCTACCATCTAAACTAGAAGTAAAACCAGATAGCACAAAACCGTCAGCCTCCATTTCCACATTGAAGTAAGGCTTAACACCATTAGCAACCTTAAATGTAGCAGTATTCCCATTAATCTCAGCACTTTCTCCATTTTGATAAGTTGCTGATTTTATAGAACCCTTATCAGTAACAAACTTAACCACAATCGGAACTTCCCATACAGCCTTAAGAGTAGTATCTTGAGTAAATGTAAGCTCATAAATCGACTTCTGCATAGGATTGCTAGTGGTGATATTTGTGTAAATAGTTTTATCGCCATCTTTCTGCCAACCCACAAAAATCTTTGCATCATTTTCAAAAACAGGTTTTATTTTGTCAAAGAAACCTCTTTCGAATGAGCCACCTTCAATAATCTCAACATCATGTGAATCAGAAGTTGTCACTCCATTATCATCAGAGATTTCAAATGAGCCACCATTTGCATCGAGCGTTATAGTGCTCTTCTCTAATGAATTGTAATATGAAATATTAATTTTTGCCTGACCATAAATAGTTGGGTCTCCCTGTCCACTATATGTTTTATCAACAACATTAACTGTAAGCACATCTGAAGTTTCATCAAGCACTTCTCCCTCTGCTGTCTGACCTCTAAAAGTCAGTAGTGAACTATTTCCATCAGTATCGATATGAGCAAGAGACCACTGCATATCCTTTCCTGGATGGCTAAAAGCTATAGTCTTATCATCACTAAGCGCAGGAGTTACCATTGCATAAATAATAGCAACATTACCTTTACGAGTATCCTTATCATAAATACAAGCCTGATAATTAAATAAATATGAGCTACTATCAGGTCTTATGGAATACTCATAGCCAGATCCGCTACCTGAACCACTTCCACCACCTGGGCCTGAGCTTCCTCCGCCACCTGGGCCTGAACTACCGCCATCGCCAGGGCCAGCCCAAACAGAACCTGGCATAGCAAGAACGAGTACAACCGCTAAGAGAAATGCTAATAGCTTCTTAGCTTTTGTCATGCTAGAAAAAGTTGTTTTTTCCATCTCCATCACCTTTCGTCTTTTATTTTTCTACTTTTATTATGTATTTAATCAAGTATCTAATTCTGATTATAATTTTGTGGAGTTATGATTTTAAACAAATAGAATTAAGATCATAATCTATTAGAATAATAATTATAATTTTATTTAAGAAGATTTAAATACATAATCAAGTAGATTTATTTGGGTTCCTAAAGAACTCAATCGCCGCCTACTATTATTACATCATATGTCAAGAAATTCCAATGTTTTTTTACATCCTAGTAAAAATAAATTCCCGGCGGATCATTTTTACCATGAGGAACAATTTTTCTATTTTTCTGTGCATCCTCACTGACAACATCAATAGAATGAATCCCCTGTTTAGACGGATCATCTGACACAAGCTTCAGCCAGACAAAGTAAACCGTATATTTTGTTCCATTATCATCTGTAAAGTTAAATCTTCCAGCAAAATCCATATTGTCGTAACCGTGCTTCTTTCCACCTTTATTATCCATATTAGAATAATAACAATATGCAGATTCTGGGGTAAAGTCGTCTGGGAACACATCATAGAACTTCTCGATTTGTTTTTCATAATCGTCAACATTATCTAGAGAATAATCAGAAAGAAGATCTTCCATACGGTTCGGATCATCTGAATTGATACACTCAGCAATCTCATCAGTGAGATCTCCCTTCACAAACATCTCTGCCCCACCCTGACCATTCTTAACTTTATCAGCAATAGTTTTCTTGTTTCCACACCCTGACAGAATTAGAAGAAATGCAAGAACAAATACTAAATTTAGTTTTTTGACAAAATATTTCTTAATATGATTCAATTTATGATTTCCTTATTTGGCTTCACTTATTATAATACGCACTTATTCTAACATAATTAATGAAGAAAGCAATGGGATCCATTCGCCCTGAAAAAAATGCACGACACTGAATCACAAACAAAAACAGCCAGACCTGCTCTTGCAAATCTGACTGTCTAGCTCTTTAACTATTTAAGTACCTGCATTCCTAAAGCATTAAGACACTTTACTCTCCTCAGGACCATTTCTCTAATCCGACTAGTTGATCGTCACATCTTCTGGCACAACTACATAGTAGTCCACATAGGTTCCTGCGCTGTAGCAATAACTGCCCAGCCACTCTGCGCTCATCATAGATGACTTGCTGATTTCCAATGTGTCGTAGTTGTAGGATGCATAAGTTGTATAATCCTCCGTAATGCCCAGGGCATAGAACTCGTCTCTCGTAAATGAGTAATCGCCGGTAATCGGATACATAACCTTCCAGGATATAATCTGTGGTCTATATGTTGTCATGTCAACCCATTTGCTCTTGGCAATTGTGGTGTCGCCCACAACCTCATCGTAGTAGACCTCTTCCTGTTCTGTGGTATAAGTTGTGCTGCTGCAGTATTTGCAGTAATTGTATCCAGGGAAAATGGATGACATATCACAACTATCATCGTAAATGGAATTAGCGCTGTACTTCTCAATGTCCAGTCCGTCCTCATCTGTTTCTATATCATAGCGATGATTATCCGGATCCGTGCAGTAATTTGAAATGTGGAAGTTTATGGTTATATACGCCACATCCAGCTCATATGGAACCTGAACATAGTACTCACCATATGTTACATCTGCAATGTAGATTCCAGGCTGGTAAGTGTCAAAAGTTTTGTCAACCCCAGCATCCGACGGTGCGGTACTGATTGCTAGCGGACTAGTATCAATCGCCGGGTAATTCATTTCAATGTTATAATCTGTAATCTCTTTCTTACCACCCTCGGCTGTGTAGTAAATGTGCAGATTTGAAGTATCTACAGCTTCGCCCCAGATATATCTTCCCAGGTCGCCGCTATACTCAAGGCCGTAAGCTTCAGCAGTTTTCTCTGGCTTTTTCTTCTCGTTACCGCCACCATTTCCGCCGCTGCCGTTACTGCCAGTTCCATTTGAACCACCTGAGCCAGTTCCACCATTTCCACCGGTTCCGCCATTTCCGTTATTGCCGCCATTTCCGCCGCTTGGAGTGTCGGACGAACCGTTACTGTCGTTGGAAGCTGTTTGTTGTGTGGTATCAGCTGGTGCATTTTGCCCGTCATCATTACCGTCATTGTTGTCGTTGGACCTATTGGCAATCGGTGGACGGGAGGTATTATTCTGTCTGCTGTCCGGAGTCTTGTTGCCAGGCATCATGTCCGGACTGCCCGGTGTCTCTTCAGGATTGTCATTTTGCTCAAAACTGTCATCCTGGAAAATGTCTTCGTCGCTATCCCCGACACTCTCCTCGCTAACCTTGGTCTCCTGAATGTTGTTATAAGCAAATACTGAGCCCAGCTCGTAGTCCGCCGTCTGTTTGTCGCAGCCCGTGAAGATGCTGATCATCAGCACCAGTGAAAGGGCACAGTAAATGTACTTCCAGAGCAGCTTGGTCGGAAGCTTAGTCTTCTTGCTTATGAAGTTGCTAATCTCATCGTAGTATTTCTTCACCAGATTATACTCTTTCTCAGTAACCTCGTGGGATGAATACTTCGCCTTGTTGAGAATCGTATCCACATCTTTATAGTTGATGCCGGTATCCTCGGCAAATGTTTCATCCAGCTTTTCTCTATTCTTGATAGGAAGCCCATCATCTATATCTATATCATATATCTTCAGCAAGTTCCAGAGACACTTGGAAATGAAAAGCACTGCCTTCTTGTAGTCCTTATCCTCAAAGCTCTGGCGGATTTTCTTGCGGATGATGTACGCCCTTATGAAAATGTAAGCAAATGCAAAAACAATCAGCACCACGAAGAATAACAGAATTGCAACCCATGCAGGCATTGACTCCTGCTCTTCCTCTTCAGGCTGTTCTGGTGGTTTTGGCTGTTCAGTAGTTGATTCCTGATCTGAGCCGCCACCTGCATTTGGAGCCAATGTCTCGCTCTGCATTTCCATTTCGCTGGACTCCCCTTCTTCGTAGAATCCAGGAGTTACATCGATTGGCACCCAGCCCATTCCGTATCTGTAGACCTCCACCCAGGCATGAGCGTCCTTTGCTGTGATCTTGTTGGTACCTTCCTTAAGGTCGCAGCGATAGCCCTCCACATATCTGGCTGGTACGCCGTAGTATCTGTACATCAGCGTTGCCAGGGTTGCATAGTGAATGCTGTAGCCCTTACCAACTGAAAGAATGTAGGATGGGGATGCGGAATCCATCGTGTTCACATCCTCGTTATACTCCATATTTTCCTTCAGAAACTCGCGAATGTATCTTGTGATCAGTTCCACACCGACCTCAGTATCGATTGGCTGAAGCTTTACATCAAATGCCGTTTTCGCATCCTCAGGAATCTCCATGTAGTATGCATCGGCAAACTCATGGTACGCCTGTTCCATATTGAGGTAGCTTGTGTCAATGGCAGAAGTCGCATTTCCAGTTGATGCTGTTTCTGCATCTTCTGCACCCGGGTCCTCAACATCCTCGGCAAAACCTTCAGAGCCATCGGTGCCAGGCCCCTCGAGCGCATCGGTGCCAGACCCCACAGCCACTTCTGGTCCGTATCCGGAAAGTGCGTACTGCGCATTGGTCAGTGCACCATTATCGTAGAGGGAAATCATCTGATTCGCGTCCGTCACACCGCAAGTGAACTGGTAGTTCTTCTTGATGTTGCTGTAGCTATTTTTCAGGTTGATGTCCCTATTCATCTCCGCCATATATTCAAATGAATCCGGCTCACAGGTATATGGCATGTAGATATATTTGTCTGAAGCGCCTACATTGCTGACCTTCAGAGTCTCTTTATCATATGTAAATGAACCCTCCATATACTGGTTGCTGAGCTGATAGAAATTGCTCAAAGTCGTGAGGGATGAAAAATCATTTTCATTCATGTAGTGAAGCATATCCTTGTAATGAACCGAATACACTTCCTTATCAAGATCCGTCCACCGGCCATCACTGTAAAGACTTCCGATGTAACCGCGAAGATAAACCAGTCCCGGCTTCTCTGCTTCCACCACCAGACGGTCCGATCGACTGGTATCTCGAGGAGTAGCCGCCTTGATATCACCTTCCGGCAGGTCGGATGTGCCATAAATCTTCTCATTAATGCGAGCGATCACATTTGCCTGAAGTGACTCAGAATCACCCTTCAGGATGTTGCCACTTATCTTCATGGTCGCCAGGGAAATGAGCCCGACAACCACCACAAATCCCACTAGGAATTTAAGGTTTTTCTTGATTCCATTCTTTGGAAGCCTCATGAACAGAAGCACTGACGCAAGTATCAATGCACTAAGCAGCACATACATTTTGGAATGGCTGAACATGGCTAGTACCGGCAGGGCGAACATGCAGTAAAGCATGATTAGCGAGTACACCGGTTTTCTTAGCACATAAAGCGCCGCCGACACGATGCCCACAGCCAGCAGGATCATGACGAAGAAAATCAGGAGGTCACGCCTGCCATGTTCACTTCCCGTTATGTACTCGTAGAAAATAGAACCATTTCGCATGTTCCATGCATTTATCACGCGGTTCAGGAAGATAATTCCGCCGCGGTAAAATGCCTTCCACAGGATAAGGAGCATCACAAGATAGACGCCCATAATTACTCCGAAGACCTTGCCAAACTTTTTGAGGTCCAGCTTGTTGTTGCTGTAAAACCTATCGAGGCCAAATCCCAGATTACTGTTTGGAGAAGTATGAAGGGATTTAGTCTTAGCAGATTTACCCTTTATTGTTTTATCCAGTTTTACTTCTGATTTTTCAACTGAATTTTCCGCTAAGTTTTCTGCTTTTTTTCCAGTAGACTTTTCTGCTTTTTTCTTTGTGGATTTTGCAGATTTTTTCTCAGCTGGATTCTTGGTTGTATTCTCAGTTCTTCCGGTTGTATTCTCTACTTGATTTTTAGTTTTTTTCTCAGTTCTTTCGGTTGATTTCTCTACTTGATTTTTAGTTTTATTTTCTGTCTGATTCGAAGTCAGAACATCTGTTGTCTTTCTCATACTGCCACCCTCCGAAGAACTTTCTTTACATCCTCAGAGATCAGAGCTGAGCTTTCTGAGAAGGACTCGCCGATGCTCTTCTCATCCAGGAGAACAAGTTGAATGTTACCATACAGTCTTATCTGGTCCTGAACTTTCTTATCTATATGATTAGTTATGTAAACCACTTTTGCGTACTTATTGATGTTACCAGATTTGATAAGGGTAACAATGCTGGCGGATCTAGACTTCGCCTCTCCGTTATCATCAAAAATCTGGCGAATTACACCATAAAGGTCCTCCATGCGATACATATTCTTATAAATACTATGTCGGTCGGTAGCTCTATACCACCCTACCTGATGGAAAATTCCTTTATCAATGTATGAAGCGGAAATGGACATGATTGCACTGTACACAAGACTCTTGGAAAGTTTCGAATCCTGCACAGATAAAGCAGCATTTGCGCTTTGCTCTTTTGAACCATTTGACTGATTCGAGATTACATTTTCAATATCAAATGTCACAAGCACCTGATTATCAGTTGGAGTATCGAACTCGCGGACAAGCATTTCACCAAATCTATCCGAGAGCTTCCAGTTGATGTGACGAAGATTATCCCCTGGCTGGTACTCACGGTACTGAAGAATCTCACTGAGAACAGTATTCTTCTTGTTACTGAAATAACGCTCTTTCTCGTAGTTAACTCGCTGAGCATCAGAAACAGACCCGATTGCCACAGACACCGGATAGATGTATAAAACATTCTTAAGATTCTTCACTATTTTCTTATAAGACATACCAAGAAGATCAAAAATCTTCACATACATAATGGTAACTTCATATTTACCACAATACTCACTATCTAAGTCGATGGTGATGTTACGGCTAGTTGAAGAATTCTGAACATTTGAGTTTAGTGTATTTGATTTTTGAACATTTGATTGGTTGTACGAACGAGCATTTTCAGATTCATTTGAATCCTGAATTGTAAATGATTTTGTAATTATTTCTGTTGTATCAAATGTAATGTTATGAAGCTTGAGTTTAACAACTCCATATAAAAATGGGATTACTGTTCTTCCATCTACGGAAAGGTTCAGCTGCACATTTCGACCGGCCACCGAGCTGCTTTTCATTTCCACTTTTGCAGAAAGTTTTCTGAACAGCAGGCGGCAGATGACGATATCTAACACCAAAAGAACCAGAAGAAGTATAAGCAGTTCCAGCGTGTATACTTCTCCCGTAAAGATGAAAAGAACAAATAAAATTATCATGCTAAATGCAAGCACTAAAATATGACTAAGCATGTAAACCTCGTGATTTATTCACAGGTCGATCAAAACACGAAAGCTTTGGATGTTTAGCGGGTCCTCTAGGCTTTTGAAAGTTTTAGAGGATTAGCTGGTTCTCTATACTCTCTTGATCTTCCTGTGTTTTATTTTTTGATTAAATGTTTATTTTATTAGTTAGATAACTTAGGGGCAGAGACCTTCTTGTCCAGAATATCTGTAAGTATAGAGATTTCATTTTCCCCTTCCATTCTTGCTTCTGAGCTAAGAACAATTCTATGGTTGCAGACATCGATGAATACATCATATACATCTTCAGGTGTGACATAGTCACGGCCCTGGAAGTATGCGTGGGCTGAAGCCATTCTCTTAAGAGCAACGGAACCTCTTGTGCTGACGCCTACCTCAATCATGTCATTCTTTCTTGTCTCGTCGCAAAGGCGGCAGATATAGTCAAGCACCTGCTCGTTGCACTGAATGTCTTCATCGATTTCCTCACGGATGTCCTGAAGTTCTTCGCTTGTCATCTGAGCAACCAGATTGTCTGTTATATCTTTTACGGATGTATTTTGAAGGATGCTAACCTCGTCAGCAAGACTTGGGTAGCCCATTGAAAGCTTGATCATAAATCTATCGCACTGTGAATCAGGAAGCGGCTGTGTACCAAGACTGGTAACAGGGTTCTGAGTAGCGATAAGAATAAACGGCTTTGGAAGTGGCTGTGTTCTACCTTCGAGTGTTACAGTACTCTCTTCCATTGGTTCAAGCAGCGCAGACTGAGTCTTTGCTGATGTTCTGTTGATTTCATCGCCCAGGAGAAGGTTACACTGAACCGCACCTGGCACATATTTCATTTCCCTTGTATCACGGTCCATGTAGTAGTAACCTGTGATGTCACTTGGCATCGTATCAGGTGTGAACTGAAGACGCTTGAAATCAAGACCTATAGACTTGGCAAATGCCTTGGCCATGGTTGTCTTACCAGAACCAGGATTGTCTTCAAGAAGGATATGGCCAGATGCACATATAGCCATGAAAACTTTCTCGATTATCTCACGCTTTCCTTTTATTACTTTCTCAACTTCATCGAGAACTAGATTAATGTTATTATCAGACATTTCAACCTCCACTTATGTTGTTTTATGTTTAGATTATTTGATGATATTGATAGCACCGTAGCTTATGAAGCCACTAGCTTGTTAAGTCGCTGGCTTGTTAAGTTTCTGGCTTGTTAAGTCGCTGGCTTGTTAAGTCGCTGGCTTGTTAAGAAATATTCTAACTTGTTTTTTGCTGCTGGCTTACGAAGCTCAACAGTTTAAGATTCTACTAGCTATTTGTATCAATATTGCATACTTTCAAAAAAGTCCTTTAGTATTTTACCAATTTAGGTGGCAATATTCCATAGTAAATTGTTTTTATAGGGGAAAGGGGGGATAAAGTGACTTGGAGAATGGATATACGCACGCTGGTTTGAGCTCTGAGGTGCCATCCTCGGTTGGTGGTGGTATATACGCACGCTATTGGTAAAGCAGGGGTTCCAAAAGCCTCTAGCGATTGCATATACGCACGCCCTTTTGAGCTCTGGGGTGCCAAAGTGTCCCGGCTTTTCCATATACGCACGCTTCTCCAAGAAAGTAATAGTCCATCTTGCTTTACTGTGCGTATATGAAGAGGCCAAAGTAAGTTGGCACCCCACCCTTCAGGTTTGTGTGCGCATATCGGTTTTCCTAATCAAGTTGGCACATCTTGCTTTCCTTCACCTTCAGGTTTATGTGCGCATATCGGTTTTCCTAAGCAAGTTGGCACCACTTGCTTTCCTTCACCTTCAGGTTTGTGTGCACATATAGGCTTTCCTAAGCAAGTTAGCTCCACTTTCTTCCCCCACCCTTCAGGTTTATGTGCGCATATCAGCTTTTACTAAGCAAGTTGGCACCTCTTGCCTTGAGATCAGGGGTGCCAAAGTGTCTCAGCTTTCCCATATATGCACGCTGATTTTCAAGGTGGGGTTCCATTCTTGCTTGGCGGTGGCATATACGCACACTATTGGTAAAGCAGGGGGGTCCAAAAGCCTCTAGCGATTGCATATACGCACGCCCTTTTGAGCTCTGAGGTGCCAAAGTGTCCCGGTTTTTCCATATACGCACGCTTTCCCAAGAAAGTAATAGTCCATCTTGCTTTACTGTGCGTATATGAAGAGGCCAAAGTAAGTTGGCACCCCACCCTTCAGATTTGTGTGCGCATATCGGTTTTCCAAAGCAAGTTGGCTACACTTGCTTTCCATCCCCTTCAGGTTTATGTGCGTATATCAGCTTTCCAAAGCAAGTTGGCACCTCTTGCCTTGAGATCAGGGGTGCCAAAGTGTCCCGGCTTTTCCATATACGCACGCTTCTCCAAGAAAGTAATAGTCCATCTTGCTTTACTGTGCGTATATGAAGAGGCCAAAGTAAGTTGGCACCCCACCCTTCAGGTTTGTGTGCGCATATCGGTTTTCCTAATCAAGTTGGCACCTCTCGCTTTCCTACACCTTCAGGTTAATGTGCGCATATCGGTTTTCCTAAGCAAGTTGGCACCTCTTGCCTTCCTACACCTTCAGGTTTATGTGCACATATCAGCTTTCCAAAGCAAGTTGGCTCCACTTTCTTCCCTCACCCTCTAGTTTACCGTGCACATATAGGCCTTCAAAAGCAAGTCGGCACCCCACCCTTCAGGTTTGTGTGCGCATATCAGCTTTCCTAAGCAAGTTGGCACCACCTCCCAGCCTCAAACCAGCAACCCCTCCCCCTCCTCAACATACAAAAAGAGCCGTCACACTTTTTAGTGCGACAGCTCTTTATAGATCATTAATCAGCTTAGCCTTATCAATCTAACTTAGCCTTTCCAATCTAACTTAACCTTACCAATCTAGCTTATTCTTTCCACTAGCTTATTCTTACCACTCTTCCTTAGTCTTCTACGCCAGCTTCTTTTGCTGCCTTGATTCCTTCTGTAAGAAGTGGAACGATCTTGTTAAGGTCACCTACAATACCGTAGTCAGCTACATCGAAGATAGGTGCTGTTTCGTCCTTATTGATTGCGATGATGATTTCAGACTCTTCCATACCTGCTGTATGCTGAATAGCTCCTGAAATACCGATTGCAAAGTAAACCTGTGGACGAACTGTCTTACCTGTCTGTCCAACCTGATGCTCCTTTGAAAGCCAACCATTATCTACTACTGCACGAGAGCAAGCAATCTCGCCGCCGAGTGCATCTGCAAGGTCCTTAAGAATCTGGAAGTTCTCTGCAGAGCCAACTCCTCTACCACCTGCAACAAGAATCTTAGCCTTCTGGATATCAACTGACTCATTAACTGACTTGATGACATCAAGAATCTCAACATACTTGTTATCTGGAGTAAATCCAGGATTAAATTCAATAACTTCGCACTCTCTTCCAACTTCCTTAGGACTTCTCTTCATAACACCAGGTCTAACTGTTGCCATCTGAGGTCTAAAGTCAGGACAAGCAATTGTAGCAATAGTGTTACCACCAAATGCTGGTCTTGTCATAAGAAGCTGATTATGCTTCTGCTGATCTTCCTTACCAGGAATTGGATTAAGTGGAAAATCACCGATTTCAAGAGATGTACAGTCAGCTGTAAGTCCTGTATGCACTCTTGCACATACACGAGGTGCAAGATCACGACCGATAGCTGTAGCACCGATCAGGAATACATCTGGCTTAAACTTATTTATAACTTCTGACAGAGCATGTGCATAAGGCTCTGTTCTGTACTCCTTAAGTTCAGGATCATCAATAAGGATAACCTTATCAGCTCCATGCTCCTTAAGATGGAACACCTTATTCTTTATATCTGAGCCACAGAGTACAGCAACAACCTCAGTATTGAGATCCTTTGCAAGTTCTATAGCTTTACCCATGAGCTCGTATGTAATCTCAGTAATATGATTATCAATCTGCTGAGCGAAGACATACACGCCCTTATATTCTTCTAAAGACATTCTTCAGCCCTCCTTAAATCACAAACTTCTCAGCAAGCTTACCAAGTATAAACTCAGCTGCTTCGCTTGCAGTCTCAGGTGCAACCTTTTCACCAGCGCCCTTAGCAACCTTATCGGAAGCTTTTGCAATCTGTGTAGGAGAAC
>CAMNGU010000078.1 GCA_946538525.1 uncultured Lachnospiraceae bacterium | reverse complement strand
GCTTATTGTTCTCTGTATCATCCCAGTTGAAGTCTCTTGTGATTGAGTATGTTGGGATAGGATACTGGAATCCACGGCCATTTGCATCACCTTCGATCATGATCTCGATGAATGCCTTGTTGACCATATCCATTTCCTTCTGGCAATCGCCATAAGTGAAGTCAACCTGCTCTCCACCAACCCAGCACTTCTCATCAACCATATCTCTTGGAACTGTCCAGTCAAGAGTAATATTTGTAAATGGTGACTGTGTACCCCATCTTGATGGTGTATTTACACCGAAGATGAAGGACTGAATGCACTGCTTAACCTCTTTCTGTGTAAGGTTATCTATCTTTACGAAAGGAGCAAGATATGTATCAAATGATGAGAATGCCTGAGCACCAGCCCACTCATTCTGCATAATCCCAAGGAAATTAACCATCTGGTTACAAAGTGTTGAAAGGTGACCTGCTGGAGCAGATGTAATCTTACCAACAACTCCGCCAAGACCTTCCTGAATAAGCTGCTTAAGTGACCATCCTGCGCAGTAACCTGTCAGCATACTAAGATCATGGATATGGATATCAGCCCTTCTATGAGCTTCTGCTATCTCATTATCATAAATCTCACTAAGCCAATAGTTAGCTGTGATAGCACCTGAGTTTGAAAGAATAAGTCCACCTACACTATATGTAACTGTAGAATTCTCTTTTACTCTCCAGTCATTTACTTTAAGGTAATCATTTACGATTTCCTTGTAGTTAAGAACTGCATTCTTAACATTACGAACTTTCTCACGCTGTTTTCTGTAAAGAATATAGGCCTTAGATACCTCTGTATAGCCTGCTTCGGAAAGTATCTTCTCAACACTATCCTGAATGTCTTCGACGGTAATCTTGTCATCTTTGATCTTTGTCTCAAAATCACTTGTAACACGAAGTGCAAGCATATCGATAACACTTGGATGATACTGCTTATCACATCCTATAAATGCTTTCTCAATCGCTGCGCTGATCTTAGTTACATTAAAATCAACTAATTTACCATCTCTTTTTACCACTTGATACATAAAAAAACCATCCTCCCCAAATTGTTATTTTTTAATACTTTTTAGATATTTTTTAGATATTTTATTTAATATTTTTATTTTTGATTATTTTTTCAAAAAATTAAGTGCTTTTTGGGCCCCTTTTGGGCTCGTATGTAACATAATAACACGAAATAAAAAAATGTCAATATGTTGTGTTAATTTTTTTTGTTGCCACAACATATTGTACATTTTTACACATTTTTGAAATTTGATTTCAATAAAATTTAAGGCCTGGAAACGCCCTATTTATAAGGTTTTCATACTCATTTTCACACAAAAAGGCACACTATATCTAGACACCTCTCAGCTCAGCCACCCCAACATATGGGGTCACTATATCTAGGAATTTTTGCAAAATTTCCGGTTCATAACTTTCCAGTCCTCCAAATGGAACTGTATCCCTATCCACAAAATTCTGAATATAATATCTCTTAGCTCCCTTAATCCACTGAGCGATACCTTTAAATGATTCTTCATCATGGAACTGCTTCAATGTTGTGGTTCTAAATTCGTAATCCACTTTATTCTCATTTATGAGATATTCAACACTTTTCTTAATATTTGAGATTATATTCGAGATATCTATATCTGGTATTCCAATGGTCTCTCCATATCTTTCAGGGCTATTCTTAATATCCATAGCCACATAATCCACCAGTCCTGCCTCAACAACTTTCCTAAGCTCATCTGGATGATCTCCATTTGTATCCAGCTTCACCATATAGCCTAAGTCCCTTATAGCCTTAAGTAATTCTGGTAATTCCGGACGAAGAAGTGGTTCTCCACCTGTTATTGCAACTCCATCCAGAAGTCCCTCTCTCTTTTTTAGAAAGGCCAGAAGCTGTTCTCCATTCATAAGTTCTGGGGCATTTGGATCAAGAAGTTCCGTATTATGACAATATGGACATCTGAACTCACAGCCTCCCAGGAACACTGTACAAGCTACCTTACCCGGGAAATCCAGTAATGTCATCTTTTGAAGTCCATGTATCTTCATATTATTAATATTGTTAGTGTTGTTATTTATATCGCTCATTTTTCCCTACTTAGCTATTTTTTTAGATATTTTTATATCAAAGATTTTTTTATCAAAGATTTTTTATTAGAGATTTTTTTCCATAATTAATTTGGACCTCCTCCAAATGGGCCACCACCATCGCCACTTGGACCACCAAATCCCCCATCATCTCCTGCAGGGCCGCCATGTCCACCGCCTGGACCACCACCCATAAACTGATTTGTGATGGTATTGGTTTCTGTGCCATTTTCAATTATGCTTCCACCATTATACTCGGCTACGCCATCATAATCAAATGTTGACTGACCAGAAATATCAATCATTCCACCATTAATATATATATTGCCATTTGAATCTACTCCATCAGTATCTCCTGCCCCCATAACTATGGTCACTTCTCCACCACTTTGCTCATAAGTTGGTGTATACTGACTAGATTTATTAGCTGCATTTATTCCATCGTCAGATGCATTTATATTCACTGTTCCATCATTAATCTGGATATAAGTTCCCTCTAAACACTCCGCTGCAGTAAGGTTATATTCCCCACCATCCAGCTGGATTATGGTGGTTGCATGTATAGCGTCATCAATAGCATTTATATTAAATGCACCACCACATATATAGATATATCCTTTGGAATCATCCTCATTATCCTCTGCATGAAGCCCATCATTACAGCTTGATATATTTATATTTCCATCTGCTATCTCTATGGCGTCCTGTCCCTCAAGAGCACTGCCTGAGCAGGATATTTCAAGTGTTCCACCTGTTACTGTTAAAGTATCTTTGCTGGTTATTCCATTATCTGTTGAATCCACTTTAAGGGTGCCCAGTCCATTTAGCACAAGATCTTCTTTCGAAAAAATAACTGCATCCAGATTAGTTTCACCATCCGCTGTAAATGTACCAGATACCGTAAGACTGTTATCTGTTTCTGTGGTGGTGACAAATACCTTATCTCCTGACTTAACATAGATACAAGGCATTGTTTCATTTGTAATATCTACACTATCCAGCACCAGCTGAACCTTTGCCTCCTCTTCAGCTTCAACGAAGATTGTCATATTCTCTGCTGAACCGGAAATTACATATACTCCCTCGTCCTTGATGGTTATATCCTGTCCATCTGTAACCGTATAATACTGTGCCTCAGTATAATCTACAGTCTGGGTAAGATCCCTATCTGTAAAAAGATCTGTTGCATCGATCATCCCCGTCGAGGTTACATTTGCAGTAGTTATTATCTCAGTAGTTGGCTCTGTGGAGCTTTTCTCTGCAGCTGAAGTTTCAGTTGACTCTTCCTCCAGCTTATCCTCTTCTGCAGCTTCTGAACCGTGTGAGGAGGTCTCAGAGACATCTTCTGCTTCGGTTACATTTTCAGTTTCTGATTTTTCAGTTTCTGATTTTTCAGTTTTTTCTGAATTAGCCACATTTTCTATATTATTACTCGATTTATTTCCAGAGTCCTTTGTTCCGCAGGCTGCCATAGTTAGCATCATCATTGCTGCTATTAATGTAAAGCTTATCTTTTTTCTCATAGCATTCCCTCCTAAATATATTTATAAACTATCAGTATTATCTAATACTCGTCCTAAGCTTATATCAAGATTTCCATTTCTTGTCCTGAGCTCGTCTATAAGCTCTTTTGTGGAAATGTCTGCTTTAAGAACCACACTTAATGTAAGCTTATAGAGACTTCCCATATTGCTGGTCTTAACTTCGTCATAGGTGTAGCTGCTTAGATATTTGGAGAAGATATCTTCGAATCTGCCCTCATAATCCAGGTTTTCTGGAACAGTTATCTTAAGTATTCTGTGACTCTCATTTGCTGCTCCGAACTTACTTATGTTCAGAATAAGATTTAAGACTGCCACAAATACTGTAAAGAGAACTGCTATTCCTATATATCCCATTCCAGTTGCAAGTCCTGCTGCCATAGCAAGAAATATACCGGTAATCTCCTGTCCTCTTCCTGGAGCTGATCTAAATCTTACCAGACTGAAAGCTCCCGCCACTGCTACTCCTGCACCTATATTTCCATTTACGAGGATGATCACCAGCTCAACAATTGCAGGCAGGAGTACCAGTGTAACCGCAAAGCTTCTGGAGCATTTGCTCTTAACTAAGTAAGATACTGCGATAATAACTCCACATAATAGTGAGGATAAAGTTGCGATAAAGAACTGTGTGCCTGTGAAGGTTCCATTTGTAAGTATTGAAGAAAAAATATTATTAAGCATATATGATCACTCCTCTCTCTATTGATCTATTATTTGTTGATTCGTCTGCCAATTTATCAGATACTTTTCTGGATAGATTTCTTTCCATCATATCCATATAGCCTTTTCCATATTTTGAAAATGAAGCTGGAAAGATAGAAAGCTCACTCATTTTCCTTGCTAATTCCAGAGGCATTGCATCTCCCGCTTTTATCTCCATCATGTATTGTCCAGATGCCAAGATAGAATATCCCTTTACCTCCTCTCTTAAATCCAGACTGTCTACACTCCACTGAAGATTTGAATCAAATGTAACTCTGAAATCCGGATCTAATGTACCTGCCATTGCAATCCTGTCGTAACAGATTTTCATTGCCGGCCGTAGATTTATGTAAACCAACATGAAAGTCTCAATCTCTTTCGCAATCTGTGAATCATCCAGTGGTTCCACACCTGCCATAAGGTAATTCATAGCCTTTCCATACGGCGCAGATATCCTTCTCTTATAGACAATCCCATCATATTTCTTCTTTATTTCTATAAATGAATTGGTATCATCACTAGTTCTTCCATAGGTACGGAGTCGAAGCTTCTCTTTATATATAGGCTTCTCCAGAGAATTTCTTATAAGCCTATGATCAGGTGTATCAAAGTAGATATTATTGATTCTGGTCTTTCCATATTTATCTACTTTTGCCATAGTCTCCAGCACCGGCATCAATCTGTCCAGCTGCTCCTGAGTAAGCAGATATTTTATCTCTTTTCGTGCAAATACTTCTCTAAATTCACTCATAATCTTTCCCTTTCTTACGAAAAATCACTGAATCGATTTTTGAAATTATTTCAGAAATAATCATCATTCTATTCTGAAATCTAATCTAAATTATCATGTGAATTATCTTGTCTCTTTTTCTGTTCTGATGACATATTAAAACCCGAAGCTTAAATGAAAATTAAATATTTCAACTTTTTAAAAATCTTTTCCCACAGAATTTATACTCTCAATTTCTAGAATTTAAGCCCCATGATTTAACAAAAAATAGAGTGCATTTACAGGAAACCTGCTTATGCACTCTTGAGATTATGTAAACCAATATTCTTTTTTATTAATTTCCCTTTACAGGGAATGTGACCTTCAAAGTTGTTCTTCCATCCTTTGAATATGCTTTAATCTCACCACCATGATTTTGTACTATCCTCTTGGCAATTGCCAGTCCCAGACCATAGCGATTCTCATTTCTATTACGGGATTTATCGGCTCTATAGAACCTTTCAAAGATTTTCTCTTCATCACCAGGATTTATAGGATCACCACAGTTTATAACTTTTAAAACTATAGAATTCTTTTCTTTATAAAGCTTCACATTAACCGTCGTACTTTTATCACTATGTTTTACTGCATTATCCAGGAGGGTGGAAATAAGCTTTTCTATCTCATCTTTATTACAATTAAATGTAATATCTTTCTCAATCCCGGTCTCAATTTCCACACCATTTTCGGAGGCTACTCCCTCAAAAACCAAACAGTTCTTCTCAACTAATTTGGACAGTTTCTCCTCTTTAAAACTTTCTCTATAACTATCATCCGATGCACTCTGCTCCAGCTTGGACAGATCTAGCATCCCAGAGATAAGTCTGCTCATTCGGTCCGACTCATATTTGATATTCTCAATATATTTCTTATTCTCATCACCAGTAAGCTCATCAGAGGAAGCCATGATAACCGCCAGTGGTGTCTTCAACTCGTGAGATGCATCAGCGATGAATTCCTTCTGTTTATCAAACGCATCATGGGCTGGCCTAGTTATCCATTTTGTAATAAGCTTTGAGAGGAAGAAAATCACCACCTCAAGAACTACAAATACCAAAAGCATCTCAATAAGTAATCTCAGAAGTTTAGACTTAATCTCACTATTATTCATGACTACCAGTATATTATCGAATTTGTAGTTAAATGTATAATCGGCCAGATAGAGATTACCAATCTTCCTTGTGCCCGGTGAGTAAGTACTAATAATATTATTTGCAATACTTTCAACATCAAAAGCCGAATTATCATTTCCATGGTTTATAACCTTTGAAACAGTACTATCCGTTAATTCCACTGTATAAACCTCATGATCCAGAATTAGCGCATTTTCCATGTCTGGATTAAACCCTTTTTTATCTGGATCCTCATCCGTTTTCTCACCGTCAAAAGCAGGAGGTTCAGGTCCTGACTTATCCTCAGGAGCAAACCAACCTCCTCTATTATCAAAAAAACTTAAGTTATGTTCAACACTTTCCCGCTCTCTTTTGTAACTCTGCACATTTACCAGTATCACGCTTATTAGATTAAATAATGTTAAGATTAAGCAGATTGTGAGAAATGTTTTTCTACTTAGTTCCTTCATATGATTCCTCTATAGCTGTCTCTCAATCCTATTTTGATTCTATTTAGATTCTTTATTAGTCCTCTGAAATTTCCATCTTGTAACCCATATTTCTCACTACTTTTATACTGACCTTTGAATCCAGCAGCTTAAGCTTTTTCCTTATAAATGAGATATATGCCTCCAGATTGTTGGACATGGTATCGTTATCCATTCCCCAAATTCTGTCAAATATCATCTCCTTGGAAAGAACCTGATTGGGATTATTCATAAAGTATTCCAAAAGCTGGAATTCCTTATTATTTATCTTAATATTATCAATATCTGTATCCGAACTTTTTTCAGAGTTCTTATCAAAAATCTTTTTTCCAATAGCCGGGATGCTATAATCCAGCACCAGATCTCCGAATTCTAAGTTACTATTTACAGCCTGTTCAATTCTCAACTGAGCATTTACTCTGGCTATTAATTCATCAATATGAAATGGCTTTGAGATATAATCTATTGCACCTTCTTTAAATCCCAGGAGTTTATCATCTAACTCACCCTTTGCGGTCATCATAATAACCTTAGTTGATATCCCTTCTTTCCTTATCTCTCTTAGAATTTCAATTCCATCTTTCTTTGGAAGCATGATATCAAGAAGAATAAGATCATATATTCCAGAAAGAGCATTAAAAAGTCCGTCCTCCCCATCACTTGATACATCAACAATATATCTTTCTTTTTTTAGACGCTCTGACACTAGTTCCGCAAGAGCATATTCATCTTCAACGACAAGTATTCTCATTGTAAATCTCCCATCATAAGTCCAAATCCATAATCTCTAAAAGCTTAATCACTATATTAACTAATATAACTTCCAAAGATTAAACCAATCTTAAAAACAATCTTAAAAACAATCTTAAAAACAATCTTAAAAATCAAATACAAATTTCTTAAGATGCTCCTTTAGATATAAATATCTCTGATATTTCTCTTCCTTGGCAAAATGTACCTCCCTGGTCTGGATAGGATTATCCTGGTAGTTAAGCACCTCATCCCCAAATTGCTCGCTGGTGAGGTCAAATACTTTTCCATCCACCACATTGTAGCAATGATAATTTCCACCTGGACGAAGAATTCCATAAACTTCTCCTCCAAAAATATCCTGCACAAGGAATGCTGTTATGGAACACTGTCCCAGTGTTATATTCTCCGGGGTCCACTGCTCTCTAAGTCGTGGCGCACAGGTATATTCACACCATACATTTAATAGCGCATCGTAAAGCGTTCTAGGTGTATCGATTCCTTTATATTCATCAGTCTGTGCCGGAACAGTAGCTACTTCCCAGCCGTAAAAATTGTATTCCATATTTATTCCTCTAAATCATTATTAATTATAAATAATTAATTATTTTTCTTATTATTTTTCTTATAAAAAACTTTTTCTCTAAAACTTTTTCAATACTATTTGCTGATACTCCGAATGACTGAGCAACTTAGAAGCACTCAAGCAATCCCTCCAGTCCTTCTTCCTCATAGACATTTTTATAATAATCTACTTCATCCCTGATAAGAGCATCTATCGCCTTCATGCTAAGAAGCTCCACCGGTGCCTTATCATCAGTTAGTATAAGATTTCCGGCTTCGTACTTAACAATATTTTCCTGAACCTTTTCCATCATAGCCTTAAGATCAGCATCTTCTTCCATATTTATGCCGGCAGATAATTGGTTCAGAATATCAGAATTATCAGATGCAAAAAGTTCGCGGTTGGTATTATTCTTTACATCTACTGTATAAACTTCTGAAAAAACATTTGAAATGGTATCGGCAAGATAATCATTTATCCCGCCTTCTGTATCAGTCTTCATATTCATATTTACAACCATAACACCGTCCTTATTAAGATGGTCCCTCACCAAAGTAAAGAACTCCACAGAGGACATTTGAAATGGAATGGTAATATCCTGATAGGCATCCACCATTATCACATCATACTTACTATCTTCACTATCCTGAAGAAAAGCCCGGCCATCATAAGTAGTCACTTTTACATCCTCAGGAAGCTCGAAATATTCATGAGCAAGATCAGTAATGCTCTGATCTATCTCCACCCCCTCAACAGCTATATTATCAAAGTATCTGCTGCACTGAGTGGCATAAGTTCCTGTTCCCATTCCCAGAATCAGGATATTAAGCTCATCTTTCTCCTTAACTCCAGCCATATAGGGCGCTGCCATGGCATAGTCATAATACATACCTGTAAGGGTCTTCTCTTTACGATATACTGACTGAACGCCGAAGAGAACATTTGTGGAAAGCACCACCTTGCTGTCGTCCTCATAGACCTGCAAATAGTTATAGATAGATTCTCCTTCATAAGTCAGATCATTCTGCCAGAAGGCAAATGAGTTTCCATGTCCAAATATACATGCAATGATGAGTATTATCACACCAACGACTGCCTTAACAGATTTTGTCTTACCTGAGATAAAATAAACTATGGAAAGAGCCATCAGGATTCCTGCAAATATTAGAAATGTTATGCTGGTTCCCACAGCCGGAATACTAATAAATGTAGGAACAAAGGTTCCTATAATACTTCCAATAGTATTAGACGCATTTAGATATCCAACTACCTTTCCGCTGTCATCAAGACTATCCACTGTATATTTAACCAGTGAAGGTGTGACGGTTCCAAGAAGGAACAGTGGAAATACGAATATCACCATACATGCAGCAAATGCTGCTATTACCAAAAAGTTGGTACTGACAGTAAATACCAGTAGTGCCGATATTCCTAAGATGATATACTTTCCTACCACTGGGATTAATGCTATCCAGATAGCTGCAATTATGATTCTTCCATACAGTTTGTCAGGATTTGGGTTCTTGTCAGCCCATCTTCCACCCATGATATTTCCCAATGCCATGGCTATCATTATGGTACCTATGATTATGGTCCACACAATTTGAGATGAACTAAAATAAGGAGCAAGGAGCCTACTGGCTCCCAGCTCCACTGCCATCACCGACATTCCTGCAAAAAATTCTGTCATATATAGATAAATCTTATTGTCTAAGATTGGATTACGCTTTGAATCACTCATTTCCCATGCTCCTCAAAAATAATACTCCGCTGAAAAGCGACATATTGATTTTACCATTCTTCAAACACCTATTCAACCAGCTTCAGATTAACCTTAAAAGAGATATACCTTTCTGTCCTCTGGTTGTCAAACTTGATCATATATGCCTGCATATCCATATCCAGAGCAGTGATGGTTCCTAACCCAAACATCATATGCTCTACTCTAGCGCCAACTTCTAAAAGCTCAGTTTTCTTATTTTTTCTAAGGAGCTTATCTTCTAGTTTAATATAATCCTGTGCGTTACGAACTAAAGCTTCGTCCGGCTCATTTACATAGTCTATATCATCCCTATTTATTTCCAACATGAATCGGGATGGATATCTTGGCGAACTATCCAGATTGCGTCCCTGGGCCTCAGTAAGATAGATTCTATCCTCCGCACGGGTCAAAGCCACAAATGCCAAACGCCGCTCCTCTTCCATGGCTGCTTCTGTTCTAGTCTTCTTCGATGGGAAGATTCCTTCATTCAGTCCACAGATAAATACATAAGGAAACTCCAGTCCTTTTGCAGCATGTATAGTCATCATCTTCACACGATTCTTGGTATTCTCCAGATCCGCATTTGTATAAAGAGCAATATGCTTCAGATAGCTTTCAAGATTAGTCTCTTCTCCGCAGGTTACCTCATAGTCATAAACTGACTGCTTAAGTTCTGCCAGATTATCCAGCCTTTCCTGACTCCCCTCTGTTCTAAGAGTTTCTTCATAGCCACTCTTCTCAATCACCTCACGGAGCAGCTCTGAAATTGGCTTATCCTCCATATTTTCCTTCAGCTCATCTATAAGAGAAATAAACTCTCTGGCCTTGGTTCCACTGAAGATTTCATCATCTATATGCATACGAAGAGCAGTGAATAAAGAAACATTTTCCATCTCAGCCACCTGCTCCAGATACTTCATCCTGCGTTCACCAATATTTCTCTTTGGTGTATTTACTACATATCTAAATGCCAAGTCATCTCCACTCACCAACAGTCTTAGATAAGACATAGCTACCTTGATTTCCACACGGTCATAGAACTGAACGCCGCTGTAGATGGTATATGGAATATTATTCGCCAGAAACGCCTGTTCTAAAGGTCTGGTAAGAAAATGAGATCTATAAAGGATGGTTATATCCCTATATTCCATCTTCCTGGTTTCTTTTCCTATCTTTACATCCACTGGTCCCTCGGTTCCATTTCCCTCCACCAATCTTGTAATCTCCGATGCAATATAATCAGCCTCATCATCTGAATTCTTCGCAAAGAAAGCAAGAGATTTCTCACCGTGATCCCTCATGGGTAGCAGATCCTTCTCTTCACGGTTCTTGTTATGGGCAATAAGATCATTTGCCAGATTAAGCACTTCTGGTGTGGAACGATAATTCTCATTCATCATTATGGTCTTGGTTCCTGGAAATTCTTCGTTAAAGTTTAGGAGAAATGCAATATCCGCTCCCCTCCAGGTATAGATTGTCTGATCAGGATCTCCCACCACAAAAAGATTCTTATGGTAGTCCGCCAACACCTTCATCAACTCATACTGAGGCTTATCAATATCCTGAAACTCATCAACCATTATGTACATCAGTCGTTTCTGCCACTTGATTCTTGACTCCTCACTGACTCTAAAGACATAAAGAGTAAATATGATAAGGTCATTATAATCCAATCCGAAACATTTCTTCTGCTGATATAGATAACCATAGAATATTATTTCATCTGTCTTGGTCTTACTGAGATACTTCTCCTTCAGCTCCTCAATAGACATATTGAATATATCTTTATAATACTCTGGAATCTCAAAAAGTTTCTTCATCTCTATCATGTCACGAGCCTTACTAAAGGTCATATCCCTTAGAGTAAGTCCTCGCTCCTCATAGATGATAGCCAGCATGGAATTAATGTCCGAATTATCCAAAACCAAAAATGACTTAGGATACTGGAACACGAAACTCTCTTCCTGCAATACATTTGCACAGAATCCATGAAAGGTATTGATATAACCTGTATCCTTATCTCCTGTCATTCGGTGTATACGAGCACGCATCTCATTTGCTGCCTTATTGGTAAATGTGACGCAAAGTATATTCCCTGCTGGAATACCTATATCATTTACCAAGTAAGCAAATCTATGGGTAAGAGCTCTGGTCTTACCACTTCCAGCTCCGGCAATGACGCGGACAAAGCCTTCTGTAGTAACAACTGCTTCCCTTTGAGAATCATTTAAATCTACTAATGTATTGTTGTCTATATAAAAATCGTTCACTGTTTACTCCTAAAATTAAACACTTACAAAATTATAAGATACAACAAAGTTCAGGGCAATACTATTCTTACCCCAGCTCCCTATCACTTTTTCTCATCATATGGTGTCAAAAGGTACTTTTGACACCCACATCTAAATAGAACAAAGCATGTCGCTTGCGACATGCAACGCGCGAGGCGCGTGTTGCCAACG
>CAMNGU010000077.1 GCA_946538525.1 uncultured Lachnospiraceae bacterium | reverse complement strand
AACTATTATTTTTTATACTTTTTGGGCAAACTATTTTTAAACAACTACATTATCAATTATAATTTACAAAGCATAACAAAACCGCAACAAATTAAATATCTATATTTTCATTAAATTAGAATTAAAAAATACCCTAAATTTTTAATGCAATAAAAGAAAGCTGAATAACTTTTCATTATTCAGCCTTCTATATATCATATCATTATGCCATATATCCACTGGCATCGAACCAATACTGTACTCCATCTATCCATAGATACTGGTTAGTTGGATACCAACCTGAGGTATCTTCAAACCACCAGCCGATTGAATCACTTTTCCATTCTCCCTGGTAACCATCTACAAGAGCTCCGTCTGAGCCCAGCCAGTAACCGTCACGATATTCGCCGTAATCCATGTAGCCAGAGTCCAGGAAGTAGTACCATTTTCCATCTATCTTCTGCCACTGACTTACAGGGTACCATCCGCTAGCATCCTCGAACCACCAGCCTTTGGAATCACTCTTCCAGCTACCCTTATACTTGTAAGATGCATTCCCATTCGAATCATACCACTGGCCTTTTATCCATTCATTACTTGGCTTGGTATTGCCAGATGTATTCCCAGCTGAATTGTTTCCAGAACTTCCACCAGATGTATTATTTGATGAACCATTTGATGTATTATTTGATGAACCATTTGATGATTCGCCCTGGGAACCACTATTAGAACCACTATTAGAACCGCTATCAGGAACATATTTTTGAATAACAACCTTTTTCGCGTTTTTTCCACTTGAATCAACTACTCTATAATGTTTCGATGAATCATTTACAATTTTACCACCTGATGGTTCCGTAATAGCCAAACCACTTCCAATAGTTAATGCATCAAATGTTTCAATTGCAGAATATTCATTATCAGCACATCCAGTTGAAGCTTCAACATATCCACCAGTGATTTCCATTTTACCCCAACCATAAATTCCGTTGAAAAGATCCGAATAGGCCTTTACAGTTCCACCTGAAATAGAAATCTTCTTCCTGGCAAAGAGAGCAGAATTAGTAGTATTAATCGAATTTGTAGTTAAATCTAATGTTCCGCCTGTGATTCTTATATTTTTAACAGCATATATATTAACTGTATTTGCAGTTGATGTAATAGTTCCACCGCACATATAGAAATTATTGCTATAAATAGGCGCTCTTTTAGAATTATCAGCAGTTATGCTTCCACTATTCATATATATATCACCAGGAGTATTTATTAAGTAATTCGCTAATCCAGAACAACTTATAGAACCCTCAATATCAATTTCATCAAATCCGCATATAACCGGATTGATATTATCAGTTGCAGAAATTTTTCCAAAACATGTAAAGCTAGTTCCACTTATACTAGAATTATCTTTTATACAGCTTTCAGCTTTTTCAAAATTAATTGCTGCATCTTTACCAAGTTCAAAAGAACCATTAACATTAACAAAACCATCTATATAAAGAGTATCTGTTCCATGAACAAGTACGGAACAGCCAATATCACATTCATTTACATGAAGCGGTGCATCCATATCTAGAACCAATAATTCATATTTATCAACATTAATTCTTCTTTTTTCAGGATCAGGATCATAAATCACTGTATTATATCCTTCATTGAGTTCACTTTCTTTTAATGTAATTGTTCCACCACTTCCGGCATAAGTATCTGAAACATCATTAAACTCGCAAAAATCCCCAAATACTGTGCCGAACACCAAAGCCAACACTAAAATAACGCCCAAAATTCTTGTTTTAATCTTCATCTTATCCCTCTATTATTTAATAATATTACTTATTGCCAGTAGCCTTCGGAATTAAAGAAGTAATTAGTTCCGTCAATCCAGAGGTTTTGATTTGCCGGGTACCAGTTACCATCTGAGTACCACCAACCCTTTGATCCAAGATGCCATGTTCCGTTTGAGTAGTTTTCATCCCATGCTCCATCGGAACCTAACCAGCAACCATCACGATATTCGCTGTAATCCATATATCCACTGTCAAGGAAGTAGTACCATTTTCCATCTATCTTCTGCCACTGACTTACCGGGTACCAGCCAAATGTATCTTCAACCCACCAGCCTGTGGAGTTGCTCTTCCAGCTAAGGGTTCCTGTATAGGTTTGAGTACCATCGGCGTTGTACCATTTTCCATCCACCCATTCGTTACTGTATTTCTTTGATGTTTTGTCTATCGACTTGTTTGTTGATTTATCCGCTGCATTATTGGTTACTGCTCCATTTGCTTTCTTGGCCGCATCTTCTGCCGCCTTCTTTGCAGCTACCTCCTCAGCATTTTCTGAAATAATCACTTTAATAGGATATTTCCCATTTTTATTTATTATAGTGTAACAAGGGTAGCTTGTATCATTCAGTACGCTACCCTTTTCAGGAACTTTGATATACATTGGAGAAGTTATATTAATAGAATCGCTTGCTACAATATTCATTAAGGATGATTCACCTTCAGCATCATATACTTCCTGTTCCATAACGGACTCAATATACCCTCCACTAATATTTATGGAACCTTCTGCCTTCAAACTACAACTGCTTGATGCATACAAATATACATTTCCACCCGATATATTTATATTATTTTCATCGGACATTAAAGGTGTATATTCAGCAGTTGAGCGAATCTCTCCACCAGTTATATTAATATCACCAATCGCTCTAATACCAAAATAATTGGATTTAGAAGTAACATCACCTGATATGGTTAAATCGTTTATAACATAGAAAACCGGCAAATATTCATTTTCATAATCACCCTGATCTAAAGTTAATTTAGCTCCAGATTTTATATTTGCTGAACCAACCACATATATCCCATTTTTACCAACAAATACGTTTGATCCAGTTTCTTGAACATAAGAACCATTATCATAAAAACCCAAATCCACAGTAAGCTTTTTATTCCCACTAATAGTAAGGGTATTTGCGTTGTAAGAATTCAATGAATCAAGTTCGACATCCTGATCTATAACAAATTCAATATTTACACCCTTGTTTACAAATGTAAGTTTATTACCAGATTTCAGAGTTTCATACTGATAATATTCTGATTTTTCATTTTTAATTTTACTTGCATATATTTTTACAGTTTTAAGACCTTCAGCATTAACTCCATTTGAAAATGGAATTGACGACACTAAAAGTACAGCTATTAAAAATATTGAGATGATTTTCCTAAAATTCTTCATAATTTTTCCTTATTTATTCTTCCTAGTATGTAACACTTTTGTAATGGGGTCAGGCACCATTCGCTATCCCTAGTTTGTAACACTTTCGTAATGGGGTCAGGCACCATTCGCTATTTATATGATTTAATTACATTTTTATTCTTTACCAGATAATCGATAAGCGATACAACTGTAAGAATTAAAGATGCGTATATAAGAACCTGTTCAAATATATGAATTGGTGAAGATGCATTTGGAAATACATTTGCGAGGTCTGGGATCATTACACAGAGCATAACCATAGTAACAGCAGTCTTAACCTTGCCCCACCATCCAGCGGCAATAACAATACCATTATCAGCTGCAACAAGTCTAAAACCACTTATTATGAATTCTCTGGAAATGATAACTATGACTATCCAAGCAGGTATTCTGTCAAGTTCTATAAGAGCAATCATTGCCGCAGAAACAAGCAACTTATCCGCCAGCGGATCCATAAACTTTCCAAAATCAGTAACAAGATTGTACTTTCTGGCAATCTTACCGTCCACCATATCCGATAGAGAAGCAATGATGAAAACAGCTAACGCCAACCACTTATTAGCAGGAATTGCAGATACATAAAGCAACACCAAAAACACCGGGATAAGTATCACTCTAAAGATTGTAATTTTGTTAGGTAAATTCATATTAGTCTCCTTGTTCTTCATTTTTGTAACACTTTTGTAATGGGGTCAGGCACCATTCTCGTAACATTTTCGTAATGGGGTCAGGCACCTAAGTAGCCATCGGCGTCGAAGTAGTAATTTACGCCGTCAATCCAAAGCCACTGGGACTGTGGATACCACCCTGATGTGTCTTCGAACCACCAGCCCTTTGAGTCACTCTTCCACTGTCCATAGTATCCATCAACCAAAGCTCCGTCTGCGCCAAGCCAGTATCCATCACGATATTCGCTGTAGTCCATGTACCCTGTATCTGTGAAGTAGTACCATTTTCCATCTATTTTCTGCCACTGGCTCTTCGGATACCAGCCTGATGAATCTTCAAACCACCAGCCCTTGCTATCAGATTTCCAGCTACCAACAGCTGTGTAAGAAGTTCCACCATTCTCATCATACCACTGACCATCCACCCACTCATTCTTGTATGAATTTTTTTTAGATGAACCACCAGTTGCACCCTTATTGCTATCATTTCTACTGGTATTATTACTAGCAGAATTATTATTTGAAGAATTATTATTTGAAGTACTTTCTTTCTCAGAAAACTTTATTACCAATTTATCATAATAAAACATACCTTTACTTTCATAAAGTTCTATGGACTTCGCTGGTAAATTATATGTTATTTCACCTGATAAACTACACGAATCAGTTTTACTTAATGTTTTAAAATTGCAAAACAGGTCAACACTTCCATTTTTATCAAGATCGCAATTAAAACTTTTAACTATATCACCATCTATATCAGGAGTTGTATTAATAATACCTTCTTCAGCTAAATCCGATAAAAATGTTAATATTTCAGTAGTTTTATCATCATAATAATTATAACTATTATCCGCTGAAAAATCCGCATATAGCGTTCCTCTATTCAAACTAGGTTTATCTTTTATTCGAATAATACAGCTAAATTCCAATGTTTTTAAATCTACAACCTTATACGAACTTTCTATAACAAAAGAAGTATTAGACTTATCAAGCTGATCTTTAAAATGCAACTCATAATTATTAAAATTGAAATTTTTATCACTTCCTGTATAATACAATGTGCCTTCATAAGTATATTTCTTACCAGACTGGACTATTTCATCATCATTTAAAATATCATTTTTATATTTTAAACTACCTTGAATATTAAAACTATCATCGGCACAACTCCATAATGTTGACAATAAAGCAACATCCTTAGCCTTAGTACCACCGTATGGAAGAACAAACAAATATAGATTTTTATCTGAATCAAAATCAAAATTTGACGCAAAACACTTTACAGAATCACCAAATATAAAACCAAAAATAACAACAAATGCTAAAACAAATGAAAAACTCTTCTTTAAACCTTTATTCACCTTTTTTCCTCCTATTTATAGTTATTTAGCTCATATAACCACTGGAATTGAACCAGTATTCAACTCCGTCGATCCACAGGTACTGGGACTGTGGATACCAACCATTATCCTCATACCACCAGCTTGTTCCGTCTAGAAGCCATTTTCCGTGAGAATAGTTTTCATCCCATGCACCATCCGAACCAAGCCAACAACCATCACGGTATTCGCTATAGTCCATGTAGCCTGTATCTGTGAAGTAGTACCATTTACCATCTATCTTCTGCCACTGACTTACCGGATACCAGCCTGATGAATCCTCAAACCACCAACCAGTACTATCAGATTTCCAAGTACCCTGAGCTGTGTAAGATGTATCGCCATTCGCTCCGTACCACTGGCCATTCACCCACTCATTCTTGTATGAATTTGTTTTCGACGAACCACCAGGTGCATCCTTACTATTATCAGTATTATTACTAGTACCGCTACCACCTGAAGAACCGGAATCAGATACATTTTTATTTTCATTTGTCTCCTGAGTTTCCTCAGTTTTTATATCAGAGAATTTTATAACCAAATTCTCATAATATTCATAACACTGCTCTTCTAGTTCTTCAATTACAAACCCTGATAAACTATATGTATGTTCACCCTCAAAATCACAAGAATCTGTCAGTTTGAAATCCCAATCATGATCCTCGCCATTGCTTTCATAAATAAGATCGTAAACACCATCTCTATCCAAATCATACTTTATTCCTACAATATAAGTATTGTTCTTTTCATCTAATATATCTTTTCCATCTATGGTATGTGACTTTACTAGTTCATCTAACATTTTTCTCAGCTCTTTCTCATGCTCTTCACCTAGAACATTATCACTTAGATTTGACCAATCAATATATAGATCACCAAGATTTAAATTTGGTCTTTCTTTCGCAGTAATAACACATGTACATTCTATATGATCTTCATACTTAACCACTTTATTGTTAGAATAAAATTTAGTATCATTAGGAGCAAATTCATCTTGTAAAACTACCGAATATTTGTCCGAACTATATGGAGACTCTTTTATATAGATCAGAAATTTGCAAGAGTACTTTTTGCCAACAACAAGTTTGTCATTATCATTTAGTTTTTTCTTGGTTTCAACATCTGTCACTGAACCTCTAGTTGAAAACACCTGGTTAATATCAGAATAGATCCCTACACTACGTCCAAAAGGAAAAACATCACAAACTTTAACTCCACCATAAGGATTAGCTTTAATTGTAAATGTAAATTTTTCATCATCAAAATCCACAGAACCCGCATAACTGTTTATCGTACCACCTAAAAATGAACCAACTAATATAGTCAAAGCAACTACAAATGACACAATTTTCTTAAAATACTTATTCATAACATTCCTCATCCTTAGTACTATTTTCGTAACATTATCGCAACAATTTTGTAATGGGGTCAGGCACCTACAAGGCGTGCTTCTAAATCATACAGATCAGAGTCCGTAATCCTTACTCTAACAATCTCGCCAGAGATAAGTTCTCTAGGAGAATCAATAAATACCATACCATCAATATCTGGAGCATCCATAAATGAACGCCCTACATAAACATCATCGTCTGGCAGATAACCATCTATGATCACATCAAACTCTTTATCAATATAACTAGACAGTGTCTCAGCAGATATATCTTGTTGCAACAACATGATATCTTCTAGTCTTTCATTCTTCGTATCATCATCTATTTGATCATCAAATGAAGCTGCTGGCGTTCCTTCTTCCTGGGAATATGCAAATACCCCCACATGGTCAAGTCTAAGTTCAGCAATCGTATCAAGCAGTTTCTCATGTTCTTCTATTGTTTCACCAGGGAAACCAGTTATGATTGTTGTCCTTATAGAAATGTCCGGAATATTCTCCCGCAGTTCTTCAACTACTCTTCTAATTCCAGCATTATCGATTCTTCGTCCCATCCTTCTAAGAACATCATCTTCAGTATGCTGAATCGGCATATCTATATAGTGAAGAACCTTCGGATTTGAAGCCATCTCCTTGATCAACTCCGGATAAATCTCTTCAGGATATGCATAGAGAAGTCTAATCCATTCTATACCATCTATTTTTGAAAGTTCCCTGAGAAGCAAATGTAATCTCTTCTCTCCATATAAATCAATTCCATAGCAAGTAGTTTCCTGAGCAACAAGAATCAGCTCCTTAACTCCAGAATCAGCCAGAATCTTCGCTTCATCAATAATAGCTTCCATTGGAACAGACTTGTACTTGCCCTTAAAATATGGAATGGCACAATAAGTACATCGCTTATCACACCCATCTGCAATCTTCAAATACTCAAGATAAGGTCGTTCTGTAACTATTCTTTCAACTACAGATCTATCAGGATATGGAGCATCCAGCTCATCATATCTAGTCAATTTATGTTTTAAAGAATCATTAGTAGAGACATTATCTCTTGTCACCAGCTCATCTATAACTTCAACGATACTATCAAGAGACATGGTACCTATAAATGCATCTACTTCATTTAGCTCTTTCTCAATCTGATCCCTATATCTCTGCGCCATACAACCTGTACAAATAAGATACTTAAGCCTTCCTTCTTTCAACTCAGCTAATTCAAGAAGCTTATCAATACTTTCCTGAGTAGCAGACTCAATAAAACAGCAGGTGTTCACAACTGCAACATCTGCTTCTTCAGGATCTGAGGTAAGATTATATCCAGATTTATTAATGAGCCCCAACATTCTTTCACTATCGGCTGTATTTTTATCACAGCCCAGGGTAACAAGTAAAATATTCATAATAATTCCTTTTTTCACTATACAAAAATCTATTCACTATAAAGACGGTTCCACTGTCATCCCTTGTGAATTTTTTGTACACAAAAGATGACAACAGAACCGTCCTCTTGTCATTTATTTCATATATCCATCCGAGCCAAATGAATATTTAACTCCATCAATCCAAAGGCTAAGATTTGTAGGATACCAACCAGTTGCATCCTCATACCACCAGCCCTTGCTGTCGCTACACCAGTGACCGCCACTCATAGTTTCAATCCATGCGCCACTATTACCAAGATAACATCCGTCACGATATTCACTGTAATCCATATATCCACTATCAAGGAAATAATACCAATAGCCATCTATCTTAAGCCATCTTGAAACTGGATACCAGCCAGACTTATCCTCTATCCACCAGCCTGTGGAGTTACATTTCCACTCCATAGAATAAGCTTCATCTAGAGTTCCATCTGCTCCAAACCACTTGCCATCTGCATACTCATTTGCTGCAGCATATCCGCGCTTATCAAAGTAATAAGTCTTTCCATTCACCTTGCCCCACTGACTAACAGGGTAAGTGCCATCCGGTCTTTCAACCCAAAGTCCGGAAGAAATGTCACCATGAACCGTTCCATTAATCTCAGGAATTCCGTCCTCGTCCTGTTTCTTAACCTCATTTATTTTAAATGTCTTAGAAACAGTTCCCGTATAGATTCCTTTACCTGTAAATGTAACTGTAGCAGTTCCAGCATTAACATTGTCCGTATAAGTAACACTATAATCTGTTCCTTCAACAAGTGTTACACCATCATATTTAAGTACAGCGTTCTGCTTAATCTCACCCCCAGTATAATCCTTATCCTGGATACCTGAGATAACAGCTTTATTGATATTTAGCTTACTGTAAATAATCTTCAATGTGCTATAAAAATACTCAGGAAGTCTTTTTGTATATTCCAGATAATCCTTCCTTATTATATCAGACAAAGAATATTCCTTAACACCAGTAACACTACATTCACTGGTCTTGATTATTTTCATCTCAGGATCCTGGGCATAAAGCTGAACATCCATATTCCCATCTTTGTCAAAATCATGCTTATCACATTTACTACTAAATTCGGAAGTGACAATTTCATCAGATTGTAAAGCACTAAAGGTTACTACCAATGAACGAAATGTTTTATAATCTGGAGCTGTGTATTCACCATTAGAAAGATCAATAGTATAGCTTCCTAAATCTTTAAATGAGTTTTCACCAGCCACAAATTCATATTCGTATTTTAAAGCATATGTCCAACTATTATAAGAATCGGAAACATCTGTTAATTTTCCTGATACAGTTTTATCAGTAGCTGCATCATAAAGATTTATAGAATAGCCTCGTATATCTATAGCTTTGTAGTTATTATTGTCAGATGAAGTTGAAACAAACTCACAAACATAAGTATATTTTTTACCATTTACTAATTTTGTGCTTCCTTTCACTTCATTTTTTTTATCATCTAATACATAATTCTTAATATATTGATAGGCTTTACTACCGTCCTCTTTCAGGAAATATGGACCCTCCTCATGCCAAACCAATTGACTACCAGGTATGCCGGCATAAGGACGAAAATATACATCAAGATATTTTTTCTCATAGTTAATACTTGGCATTAAATCATCACAGGCAGCAAAAACCTTATCTCCACTTCCACAATAAGAAAATGAAAATGATAGCGCTATGACCACGAAAAGAATAATCGATATTAGTCTTCTACAAAGATTCCTTTTCTTCATAAATCCCCTCATAATAACTACTTCATATATCCGTCAGATTCAAAGCTGTAATTTACTCCATCAGCCCAAACAATACTACTTATTCATCAGCGCTGACTGCAGACAGTTATTCATCAGTTCAGCGATAGTCATTGGTCCAACTCCACCTGGTACAGGAGTAATCTTTCCAGCAACCTTCTCAGCACTTTCAAAATCCACATCGCCACAAAGCTTCTTTGTTCCATCAATTCTGTGAATTCCAACATCAATAACTGTAGCACCTTCCTTAATATAAGAACCATCGATAAATTTAGGCTGACCAATGGCAACCACAAGAACATCAGCATTCTTACATATTTCTTTAAGATTCTTTGTATGAGAATGACAAATGGTAACTGTAGCATTTTCTCTGAGAAGAAGGATACCCATTGGCTTTCCAACGATATTACTTCTACCAACAACTACAGCATTGGCACCATCAAGATTAGTTCCACTCCTCTTAAGAAGCTCAATAACTCCAGCAGGTGTACATGAAACAAATCCTGGTACTCCGATACTAAGTCTACCAACGCTTTCAGGATGGAATCCATCAACATCCTTATCAGGATCTATCGCTCTGATAACCTTATCCTCATCTATATGCTTAGGAAGAGGAAGCTGAACGAGAATACCATTCACTGTTTCATCCTCATTAAGTTCTTTGATAAGCTTAAGAAGTTCTTCCTCTGTTGTTTCCTCTGGAAGTTCAAAGGACTTGGAATTGATACCTGTGTACTCGCAAGCCTTCTTCTTATTCCCTACATATACTGTTGATGCAGGATCATTTCCCACAAGAATAACTGCAAGAGTAACTTCAACTCCCTTAGTTTTAAGTTCAGCAACCTGTTCTTTCACTTCATCCTTAAGATCCTGTGATATTTTCTTTCCATCGATTAATTCCGCCATTTATATTGTTTCTCCTATACTTTGATTTAAAACATTTGCAAAAAGGTGCAAAGTGGACCGTTTCTCATTTACACATGTGCAAAATGGACCTGTCCCCATTTACACTACTGCACCCACTCCCCTGATGCATTAACCCAATAACCATCTATATATTCACTAACAGCCATATAACCAGTCGATTTAAAATAATAACATTTGCCATCAATCCATAGCCACTGTGACACCGGATACCAACCTGATGCATCTTCATACCACCAACCTGTTCCATCACTGCACCAATGGCCACCTGAATACGCTTCATCCCACGCACCATCGTTTCCTAACCAATAGCCGTCACGATATTCAGCATAATCCATATACCCTGTTTCTGTAAAATAATACCACTTTCCGTCTATTCTTTGCCACTGATTTATCGGATACCAACCTGATGTATCTTCGAACCACCATCCAGAAGAATCATTCTTCCACTTACCTAGAGGTTCATATATCTGAGAACCATCAGATTCATACCATTTTCCATCAATCCATTCACTAGAGTAATTCTTTCCAGTATTTTTCTTATCCACACTAGTATTAGGGGTTGCAGAATTATTGGGACCTGATGAATTTAAATTATTAGAATTATTGGTATTATTTGTATTATTAGAATTGTTTGTTGTATCGTCAGTAGTATCTTTTTCTTTTACTATTTTATCTATAACTATGGTGCGAGGTATATTTCCATCTTTATCATAGATAAATAATCGTTCAGCTCCATACTCATCATAATCCTTTTTCATCGTATATTCCGAAGGAACTTTTATACATAATGTATTTGCAATATCTATATTTGAAGTATTTATTAGCGGTATTTTCAAAGCTAATTCTTTAGGATCATCAGAAACATTATTACATTCAAAATAACCACCACTTATGTAAAATGTTTCTACTGCTATTGCGCATGAACCAGAATTAATATATACATTTCCACCCGTTTGTACATAATCGCCTAGTACGTCTAAAGATGTATAAGCTTTAAAATCCCCACCAGATATTTTCATATCATCAAATACTTCAACCGAGCCATCTATATATACTTTACCACAAGAATTAAAGTAGTGACATACCAAACCTGAATTATATAAGTTGAAAATAGCGTTAGCATTTTCCTTTATATCAATTCGTGCAACCTCCAAACCACGATTACATATAAATGTAGCTCCACTTTCAACTACTATCCAAATGCAAAACTTGCTAGGATTATTAAAATTCAAAGAATTTGAATTTTTATCTCCAAGCACTGTAAATTTATTATCACCTTTTATCTCAAAAATAAAATCATCATTAGAATAAATATCAAAATCTAGATCATTTACCGCAAGATCCACATCCATATCAATAATAAAATTCCTTACCTGATGATCTGAATCTTCAATAAAAGTTAATTTACTTCCATCATATGAATAACCATCAAAATTACCAACTTTAATCTCTGAAGCCTTAATCTCAAAAGATTCTCCATAATAGTAATCCTGAGCATTAACATTTCGTGCATCAAAAAAAACCAACGATAATATAGCAGCAATGGCTAGCACTATAGAAACAATTTTTTTCATCCGCATCCCCTTCATATTTACTTATCCTTTCACATAATAAAGTATTATTTTGAGATTCAATTCACAAATCAGGACTCGAGTGATTAAGAATCGAGT
>CAMNGU010000076.1 GCA_946538525.1 uncultured Lachnospiraceae bacterium | reverse complement strand
TCACTCATCTCGGTACTTGGGGTTCCCGGATAAGCTGATGAAACCTTAACTCCTGCCTCCCAGGCACCACGAGCTATGGCTTCATTTCCAAGCATAATTTTCTTTTCCAATTTTCCAAACTCCTTCGTAATTTATTTTACCTAATGACAACACTGAAATGCGCCGTCAATATTTCCAGCTAAAATCCTAGTAACCTTAACATTATAGAGTATCAGTAGAAAAAATACAACAAAAAAGGGTGCTGAATAAAATAATATGTACCCTCCTTACTGGTTCCAGTAAAGAGGGTACATATCAATTTTACACTAATACTTTTTATTATTTTGTTAATTTAGTCCTGGAAGAAGTATCCCACGCCCCACTTGGTATGGATATACTCTGGATCTGCTGGATTTGTCTCAATCTTCTCACGAAGGCGACGAACATGCACATCAACAGTTCTGGCATCTCCAGGATAAGTAGCTCCCCAGATTTCCTTAAGAAGCTCCTCTCTTGAATAAACCTTATTTGGATTAGATACCAGCAGGAGAACCAGTTCGAACTCCTTAGCTGTAAGACTCACCTCATGGCCCTTGATAAACACTCTTCTTGAATCAGTTTCAATCTTTAGACCATTCTTCTCAATAACATTTGCTGAAGGAACATTTATATCGTCCCCCTTGTTATTTCGTCTCAGGATTGCTTTTATTCTAGCCTTAACCTCAAGAATGTTAAATGGCTTTGTAACATAATCATCTGCACCATACTCCAAGCCCATAATCTTATCCATGTCCTCACCTTTTGCCGTCAGCATTATGATCGGAACATTGGAAAACTCTCTGATCATCTGACAAACCTCAAGGCCTGAAAACTTTGGAAGCATGATGTCCAGCAAAATGATATCGTAGGAATTTGCTCTAGCCTTATCCACAGCTTCTTCTCCATCAAAAGCTGTATCCACTTCCATATCATCCTGCTCAAGTGAGAACTTTAACCCCTTAACTATAGATTTCTCATCGTCAACAACTAATACCTTCTTCATGTAATCTCCTTATGATATACTCATCACGCTGTAACTAAAATTTACTGCAGTTATCAGCTATCACTATGTTGCCATTTTAAATCATCAAAAATCACTCAACAGTTATGTACGGCTTAATCTTACTAAATATACTTTCGCCAATACCACTTACATTCTTTATATCTTCAATACTACTAAATGAACCATTTGCCTCTCGATATGCAACTATGTCCTCCGCTCTGCTGTCCCCTATTCCCGAGAGAGTTTTCAGTTCATCAATACTTGCAGTATTTATATTTACAAGACCATTTATTGATTTTGTATCTGATTTTGATTTGAAATCAGACTTTAAATCCGATTCAGCTCCCGACGCCATATCCAGCGTCTCTTCCTCATCCAGATATGGAAAATATATTCTTTCTCCATCCACCAATGGTTCAGCAAGATTCAAATAGCCATGCACTGCATTTTCAGCATACCCGCCTGCAGCCTCCAAAGCATCTGCTAATCTAGAACCATTCGGCAGCTCGTAAACGCCCTCCTGAGCTACCGCTCCACAAACATATACACAGATTGTGGTAATGCTTTGGGAATCGCCTGCACTTGCAGACTCAATATTTATATCTTGCGTCTCAGATTGCTCTTCGACCGTAGACTTCGAAGCCACTAAAGACTCAGAAGGCTCTAAAGGCTCATCAGCCTGACCTGTAGATTCAACTACAGTTTCAACCTCAAGCTGGGATTTACCACAGCCCGCAGATATGAAGACCAGTATTATGCTCATTAACCCCGCACACATTCTGATCACTATATTACTTGATATTAAATCTAATTTAATATCTGGTTTTATACTTCTTTTTAAAATCAATTACACCAGTCCTTTCGCGTGGAATTATATTTTAAAATAATAATTCACATATTATTTCACTAAATATTTTTACACGCTAAACCGAACCAGTATATTATAAACGAACAATTTATATCACTTGTAAAACCAAGTAATATTTTACCACAAATTCATAATTTTTTAAAGGTCGTCATCCTTAACCATGGCAGTTCCAATACCCTTTTCAGTATAGAACTCCAGAAGCAGGCAGTGCTCAAGTCTTCCGTCAAGGATATGGACTCTTGATACACCATTCTTCATGGCATCAATACAATTTTGAAGTTTTGGAAGCATACCTCCACCAACAACGCCATTATCAATCATAGCCTGAGCCTCATCCAGTGTCATTTCGGAGATAAGGGTTCTCTTATCAGTAGGATCAGTAAATACGCCCTCAATATCTGTAAGGAATACCAGCTTCTCAGCATTTATTGCTGTCGCTACTGCGCACGCACAGTCATCAGCATTGATATTGTAATCATGGTCATCGTCAATTCCCATTCCAATTGGAGCTACAACCGGAATAAAGTCAGCCTCCAGAAGAGAATCTATTACAGAGCTGTCAGTCGCAACAACCTCGCCAACATATCCAATATCTTTTCCATCTGAAAGCTTCTTCTGAACCTTCAGTAAACCTGCATCCTTACCACTGATACCAACAGCATTAAGGCCAACCTTGGACATAAGACCAACCAGGCTTCTATTAACATTGTTGAGAACCATTTCTGCAACCTCAAGAGTTGGCTCATCTGTCACTCTAAGTCCGTTCTGGAAATGAGTCTCCATACCAAGTCTTTCAATCCATTTGCTGATTTCCTTACCACCACCGTGTACGATGATAGGCTTAAGTCCAACAAGTTTAAGAAGGGCAACATCCTGAATAACATTAAACTTCAGGTTTTCGTCCAGCATTGCAGAACCACCATATTTTACAACAATCTTCTTTCCGCTGAACTTCTTGATATATGGAAGAGCCTCTATAAGAGTCTGGGCTTTTCTCTTAATCTCTTCTATATCTTCATTTTGTACCATTTCAATATCCTCTCTAAATACCATTGATTTTTCCTCTATTTATTAGATTCTTATTAAGATTCTTTTTTACTTTTTACGAACGATAATCCGCGTTGATTGTAACATATTCATGTGTGAGGTCACAACCCCAGGCAGTAGCTTCAAATGTGCCATCATGAATGTCACACAGTGCTGTTATCTCATCAGGTGACAGGATTTTGAGCGCTTCCTCTTCAGAGAACTTAGGCATCCTTCCCTGCTCGATAAGCTTAATACTTCCTTCGCTGCTCATCATTGTGATGTCTGTCTTCTCAGGATCAAACTTTGCGCCTGAATAACCCATCGCACAGAAGATTCTTCCACAATTCGCATCTTTTCCGTAGATAGCAGCCTTACATAGACTGGATGTAATTATAGACTTGGCAAGAGTCTTTGCCGTCTCATAATCAGGAGCACCAACAACCTTAGCGATAAACAGTCTGCTTGCGCCCTCTCCATCTCTAGCCATATTAATTGCAAGATATTCAAATACAGTGTAAAGTGCTTCAACAAGCTCCTTGAAATCTTTGGCAGATTCTACCTTTGCAAAATCAGAAGTGGAACCATTCGAAGCCTCTTCTCTTGCCTTTTTCTCTAATTCATCAGCGAAGTCTCTAATATCAACATTTCCGGTCTCATCAATATCGCCTATCTCTATACCAAGAGACGCAGCTGTAAGTACTCGATTTCCAGCCAGTCCATTTGCCAGCCATACAAGAGTATCATTCGTTGATGTATCTCCATCAACAGAAACCATATTAAATGTCCTCTCTACCAAAGCTCGCATTATGCTCTGCGCCAGCTTCTGCTCAATATTTATATCAGATAAAACAAATCCCAGCATTGTTCCCATGTTAGGATGTATCATTCCCGAGCCTTTACACATAGCTCCAATATGGCATACCTTGCCACCCATCTCAAATTCTACAGCAACTTCCTTTGGAACTGTATCTGTAGTCATGATAGCTTTCGCTGCCTCGCTGGCCTCCATATAGGCATTCGCTTTATTTCCAGTATAGTAATCACGAAGAACTGCAGTATTTGTGCTTGGAACACTGATCATATTTCTAGACAGGTCTCTGATTCCTTCTTCAATCTTGTCGATAGGAATCTGTGGTCCGATAACTCCTGTGGACATTGTAAGAACCTGAGTCATCTCAACATCAAGACATTCAGCCACCTTCTCAGCCTCACGCTGGCAATCTCCAAGACCAGCCTTACCTGTTGCTGCATTGGCGATACCAGTGTTAACAACAATAGCACTGGCCTTTCCACCTTCAACAACCTTCATATCCCACTGCACTGGTGCAGCCTTAACAACATTTCTAGTAAATGTACCAGCTACCGTTGCAGGTACATCACTCTTAATCAATGTCAGATCTCTGTTTTTGCCTGTAGGCTTAATTCCTACACGCTTACTTGCAACACTATAGCCCTTTGCCGCAAGTATTCCGCCTTCAACTCTTTTAACCATATGCATTTCTCCGTAATAAATATCTTTAAATGGCATCACTTGTGATGCTTATATTTTTTCACTCATTTCCCAAAAACATTTTTTCAATGTAATCAATCGATATTGTACCACCATTTAAAATTCAAAACTACCCTATTTTTCAACAAAAAAAGGGACATCCCCAATGCTTTTCATGTGCATTTAGGTCTGTCCCTATTATTTTACTTTGTCTCTACTTTGTTACATAAACCGCTTTATATGCATTCCATCTACGGCCATTGGTTGTATCACCAGCCTCGAGAGTCTGTCCATTTCCAACATATAGAGCAACATGTCCGATTCCTGTTCCATAATCATTCTCGATATCACCCGTATCATAGAAGAGAAGATCTCCCGGCTGTACATCTGACATCCAAACCTCATTTGCTGCATATGTTGAATACTGCATTCCTGCATTATGAGGAAGGCCGATGCCCTCATGTTGATATGAAAGCATTACGAATCCTGAACAGTCAGTACCACTCATTGTGGATCCACCATACACATATGGGAATCCAAGACATCTAGAAGCATACTGAATCACATTATTCTTTGTAGTTGATCCAAGGCCACCCATCGGAGGAACATTCTGCAATCTCGCACCACCGCTTGTTGCATAGCCCTGAGCATCAAATACAATTTTCTCATTATCTATTATCTCCGTGGTGCTTACTGCGTTCCAGGTTTCATCCGTAGACCAAAGCTGATAGCCTGTGCCATCCCACCACCAATATGCAGTTTTTCCTGTAAATGAACCATCATGCTCAATCCAGTAACCGTCAATCCACTGACCAACTGGTTTTCCTTCGGAATCATAGGAGCCAGTCTGAAGTGTACCATCGAAATTGAAATAATAGAAAGTACCATCTATGTTTTTCCAAGTGGTTCTTACCATGTATCCCCACTCATCAAAATAGTACCATTTACCATCGATTTTCTCCCAACAGTTCGATGGAGTCCAACCACTTGAATCTCCATACCACCAGCCCCAGCTGTCACTGTTCCAGGATCCTGTTTCCTTATAGGACCATTTCCCTTCGCTGTCAAGCCAGCAACCATTTATCCAACATTTAGTCTGAGCACCAAAGTCATCAGCATCGTTGCTGAGATAGTACCAGTTATCTCCAAACATCGTCCACCCGGTCTTCATCAGTCCATCATCGCCAAAAAGACATTTTCTTCCACCAATATCTTTCCAGCCTGTTGCAACCTTAAGCTGTGCATCAACATAATACTTTATAATTCTTTTATTTCCAGCCTTCTCAGTTACAAATCCTGTTATATTAGCTGTATTCTTATCTTTCTTATCTTCCCAGTCTATATCTATATCCCCGAGATAATAAAGCTGGTCATCGATAGTTACAACACCTGTTTTAACTACACCATTCTCATCAAAATAATATGTTTTACCATCTATTGTCTGCCAACCTGTAAGAAAATCACCATCTTGAAAATAGCCAATCCCCTCAGGTCTATCATTGGTCCAGCCATCAGTCTGCTGTGTCTGATTCTGGTCAGGATTTTGATCAGCATTCTGGTCAAAAACCATTTCCTGATTTTCAGATTGATCAGCATTCTGGTCCTCTTCAGCAGCATATACAGCGCTTAATGAGTCTCCAGTGTCTGAAACTGTCACGCCAAATGCACCAGCTGCTACTACACCAGTCATCATAAGCTTAGCTGCCGCTTTCGCCCAATACTTTTTTCGCATTCTAATCATACCCCTTTGTAAGCATCTTTTTTTATTCTATCATCATTTTTTATTATCAACAATAATTATATTTACATAAAAATGCATCAGATTTGTTTCAAAAAGCAATTATTCAAAACACCAAAAAAAGATGACAACGAGACTATCTCATTGTCATCCAAAAGTTTTTTTGCGAAAAAGTTTTATTATAAATATTTAAAATATTTATCGATTTTTTATTTTTCTAATCACTTTGTTCTTAGAAGAAAATATGATTTCCAATCTGCTGATAGCTTCCAAGTGTAGAAGTATCAATATTCCAGGTTGGTCTAAAGCTTGTATAGCCTCCAATATTGTTGGCTCCATTAAGTGCATCCTGTGCTGCCTGAAGTGATGTTGAAGAACCACCTGTTGAAAGAGCATTCTGGAAAGCACTTGTATAGATTGCTGAGAACTGATTTGGAGCATATACAACAGCTGAGATTGAAGATCCACCCCACGCACCACTATATACTCTGTTAAGAACTACATTTGCAACTGCAAGCTGACCTTCATAAGACTCGCCACCTGACTCTGCATAAACGATTGCAGCAAGAAGATATAAATCAGATGACGCAACCTGTGTAGCAGGAGCCTCTGTCGCAGCTTCTGTAGGAGCCTCTGTCACTACTTCTGTAGGGGCTTCTGTCACAGCTTCTGTAGGAGCCTCTGTTGCCGCTTCTGTAGGAGCCTGTGTTGTTGTCTCTGTAGCAGCCTGAGTTGGTGCCTCTGTTGTCTGCTTTGCAGTTTCATTTATCTGAGTTGTATTAGTATCAACCGTCTTTGTTGTTTCTGCTAACTTTGTTGTGTCATCAGTCTTTGCATCAGCAACTACTACAGTCTGCTGTTCTGGAACACCAATTACATCTCTATAAGTCTTTCCATCCTTAGCAGCCTGCTCAGCAACTTCAGTTGCCTCAGCACCAGTAAGAATGAACTCTGTCTTCACATATCCTTCTTCAGTACTTGTAACAGTACCATCTTCACTTTCAAACGCTGCTGCAACTATTGTCCAGTCACCATCTGTTCCGATTACCTCTCCGGTATCTCCTGTATTGAGAACCAGAAGAATATTTCCTTCCTGAGAAGCCTCAGCTCTAAGGTTAAGGCCATCTGTTGCAACTATATATTTGCCAGTCATATCAATTTCTGACTGTGTAAGAGTCTCTGCAGAATTTGTTGCTGTAAGAACTCCCTCGTCCTCAAAACGAACATAGAGATCATCAACTGAATCACTTGCCAAAACTGAACTATCTGTAAGGAATACTGTATATCCTTTAGTTTCAGTCGCATTATCAGCATCTACATTATCAGCATCTATATTTCCGGCAATATTATCTGCAACCATGCTGGATATTGTCTTATTCTCTTCTGCTTTTAACGCTGCTCTTGTATTAGCAACATTTACTGTAAGTGCAGTTGATCCCACTACTGTAGCCAGTCCTAATGCAACAAGAGTATTTCTAACAATAAATCTTCCTGAAAAAATATATTTCTTTGCAAATATTCGAGCATCTTCAATTTTAAGCTGTGTTCTACGATTCATATCTGTTCCTAATTTACCAACTAATTTATTTATACTTTCCGGCTTTTAAATGTTACCAAAAAGCCCTATATTTTAACAATTTCTTTAATTTTTCCACTCGTTTGTTACATATTATGTAAACAAATGTTACGAATTATTTCGGATTGTTACATTTTTGTTACGAATGTATATTACCACCTTGTAATATATCTGTCAAGTTTATATAAAACCGAGCAATATGACCTTATGTATTTTTATATATAATGAACAAATTCCATAAAAATGAACAGCATGATACACAAAAAAACCTCTCTGACGGAGTACTATAACTCATATCAGAGAGGTCTTATTATTCTATAATTATATTTTATAAATTTTTTATTATTTATATTCTACTTATAATTATTTAAATATTATAATTATTTTAATATTTTACTTATACTCTTTACATGGATCCGGATAAAGTCTGTAAATAGGAGCAACTCTACCACTATTTCTTCTTCCGTTAAGATTTTTATCTCCAATCCAAATCTCAGGCTTATAATTATCACATCTTACGCAAACCATCCAGCACTCAGGATAGCCTAAACCTGGATCTTTTTTATATTTCATTAAAACCATAGTATTTTCATGCCAACCATCATATTTATTAGCTCCTGCAGTTCCACTATATACCTGATCCACACCATCTAAGTGATACAAATTCTTTAAAAACTCATTTGTATAAGCTCTTGTAGTATCCGCTTCCTTATTTCCAGCGTTATCAAGCGTACTCTTAAACTGAGAATTTTCCCACTTATTGCTTCCACTTGAGCTAAACTCAACACCCCTGCACCATGCTATACAGGCTATATCATAAGTTCCCACAGGAGAGTTGTCATCTCTTACATTATGTCCCAAATCATTAACAGTTGTTCTGGCAACAGCAGCCGTGTTTCTTGTTGTTACTGGAATAGACCAGCCATCAGCCACATCATCATCATGGGATGCTGACGCAAGTTCCGCCGCCTCAAAAAGTGTTTGAGCTGTTTCAATATCCACCGCTTTTCTTGCCTTATCAATGAAATGAATAACAACTGGTGTAAGAGCAGCCGCAATAATTGCTATAATTGCTATAACAATAATTAATTCTGTTAACGAAAAACCTTTATTATTTTTCCCCATAGACTCCACCCAATAAGCCTTTCTAGTATAGTGTTTATATCATTTTGTTTTTCCCCTTAACCAATTAACCAATACTCTTACCCTTTTCCTAAAATAAACAAAACCACGGATTTATAAAGACTAACAAGAGACCCTCAAAGTCATCCCAACAGATAGTCCATTCCGTGGCGATTTTTCACTATGTCACAACTGGCTACCTCTTAGATCGTATTAGATCGTATTAGATCGTATTAGATAATATTAGATATAATCTAACACCCTTTATCTAATACCCTTTAAGGCCCTATAGCTTTGCGTCACAGAATTACTCCTGCTTTGCCTATTTTAGATTTACATTTTAACATATATTCACAGAATTTTCAATAAACCAACATTGACAATATATCCATTATATACAAAAATCACATAAAATTCATAAAGTCCTACTGCTCTTCTATACTCTGGAAATAAAGATCTATTCCCTCAGCAATCCCTACAGCCAATTTTTTCTTATATTCATCCGTACTTAGAGCTATATCATCATTTTCATTTGATAAGAACCCCATACTTATAACAGTGGCGGGCATATTGCAGTAATTTAAAGCTGTCAGTTTATCCGTTTCATAAATTCCCATTCTGGTTGCCCCTGTCTCCTCACATGTTGTCTTTAGCACATCGTAACAGAGCTCATAATTCTTCTGATATAAATGACCTGTATGAGAATTTGTGGAAGTCGCAATAAAGCCCAAGACTCCTGATGAAGTCGGATCATTTGCAGCTGGAGCTTCAAGACGGATAAATATCTCAGCTCCACTGGAGTTTGCCATCTCCGCTCTCTTGGCATTACTTATATCTACATTATTAGTAGTACGAGACAGGTAAACCGTATATCCTCGCTTGACCAATTCAGCATTAAGATAATTGGCCACAGACATATTAACCTCATATTCAAAGTTACCAGTTGATCTTCCGATCGCTCCCGCACTCATTTTAGTCTTCATACCAACAGCCTGTGCAGAAGTGGCCGTTGCATAATTTCCATCTCCCAACATTTCAGGGGCATCTATTTCAGGACTTATAGGTTCCATCTTTAGATCCTCAGTAATCTGCTTTGCCGGGTCTATAAAAACCACATGACTGACCTTTTCCACATCAGTCTCTGTAGCCCATTTCACAGATGTCTGTTCAACATATCTGGATTCCAGATAGAATACTCCACCATTTATCAGCACTCTGGTCCAACCGTCCTTAACACCTGTTCTATTAAGTGTCACTCCTGCATCCAAGGTTATATATATTTCCGACTCAACCTCTGGCTCTTTTCTAACATTTACGCCATCCTGAACGGTAATAACATAGTCCTTAACCGCACTAAACCCATCGGAATCAATTAAAGAATCGTCTTCCTCTACCGCCTCAGTAGTCTCTTCATCCTTTGTATTTCCGCAACCACTTAATGTTAGGCAAAACGCCATAATCATTAACACGGAAATGAATTTCAAAATTTTATGATTGTACTCTATTTTGCAAAATAAAGTCTTAAGCATTACAATACTCCAGTTCTCAAATATTTGTATATAACCGCAAGATTATATTAGATCAGCTACCAATCAAAATGTCATAATTAGAAGTTCCAATTAAAACAGTGCCCTTAAAGCGCTAAAGACTCCCATACTTCCCAGTCCCATGATGGTACCGGCAAGAACGACGCCACACACAACAGCTATTACACTCTTCTTGAAATCCAGATCAAGAATACTTGCAGCTAATGTACCTGTCCAAGCTCCAGTTCCCGGAAGTGGAATTCCAACAAATAAAAATAGTGCGACATAAGTACTTCTTCCCGCCTTTGCAGTAAGCTTCTGTCCACCTTTCTCTCCCTTATCCAGGCAAAAATGAAAAAACTTCCCTACCCACTTCAGTCCCTTAGGCCAATTAAATTTATCTCCCCACTCCAGAACCCTTCTTGCAAAAAAGAAGATAATTGGCACCGGAATCATATTTCCTAAAATAGCAACCACATAAGATAGCGGCATATTAAGATCATGATACACAGCAAATGGAATTGCCACCCTTAGTTCAGCCAATGGAACCATCGATATTAAAAACACCAACAAATAGTAAATCATCATTTTCCTCTTTATTATTTTATATATTTTCGATTAAATATTATGACATAAGTGTCAAAAGTACCTTTGGAGCAACTGAATTATTCTATATTCAATTACACTCTTCTGTCAAGGCAGGCATCATATCTGATTTCCTAAATATAAATTTATTCGCTGTATCAATGTATCTCCGTAATAATTCTCATACATGGCCTTACGCATTTCCTTCGGCTTGTTTGTTATAATTGAATCCACATTCATAAGCATCATATTTTCCAAAATCGCCTTATCATCTACCGTCCATGCATAAACCTGCTTACCAAGCTTATGAGCATTCTTTACCACATCGTTATTGATATAACGGCTCTTAATGCTAAATGCATCTGCACACTCAAGGCCATAAAAATCTCCCATAGCAACAGCCATAACATAAACTGTTTCAATCTTTGGATCAATTGTTTTTATCTTCTTTATAGAACCATAGTTTAGAGAAGCAACAACACACTGATCATAATAATCATATTCCTCAATTATGGCAGCAACCTTCTTGGCAAAGCCCTTATCCGTAGAAGCAGGCTTCAACTCAATATTTATCTTTGCACTATCGCCTATTAGCTCTATAGCTTCACTTAGAGTCGGAATCTTCTCATCCGCAAACTGTTCCTTGTCCTTTCCTTTATATGCAGCAGTCGGCTTATATTGTAGAAGCTCCTCATAAGTCAGCTTTCCAACCTTTTTGTCCACTCCACAGGTACGGCGCAGGCTCTCATCATGCATAATTACAATCTCACCATCTGCTGTCTCCCTTACATCAAGCTCAATTATATCCGCGCCATTATCTATGGCCGACTGAAAAGCAGCCAATGTATTTTCCGGCGCATTTGAACAGTCACCACGATGAGCCGTGATGGTAACCTTATCCATATATTCTACATTTAAAGAAATGATATCCGCTCTCTTAAGTCCATAAAATGCTGCGTCAAAAATAATAGCCAACGCTATAATTACAGCAAGTATCTTTCTCTCCTTTTTGCTACTCTTCTTTGCATCATATTCCTCATAATCATCAATAGTCTTTCTGTCCTCATCTTCCGGAACCAGATCATAATACTGATTACATATATAAGAATAAACTATTGGAAGTCCCAAAATTACATATAAAACAGAAAAAACAACTTTTAAAGCTTCATATACAATAGTAGCCGCTTTCACTAAACCCTCAGACTCTAAAACCCTATTCAGAATCGGGCCTGTATATAAGAAAAATACCAAAACAGGAACACCTACCACAACTATCAGCCAGCTTATAAGACCACCTATAGTCTTAACCCTTCTTCCCTTTAATAGTTCTTTTGTCCTATCTATGGATTTCCTATAGCTAAGTTTTTCTACATTATATACATGCACAAGAAATGTATACTTACAGGTTGAAATAACAAGAAGCACATATATAGCAACAGCAACAATAGTTACATATTTATTGATAGAAACAATATCTATCATATAAGGTACCCTGATATTTAGAAGCTGAAAATCAAAGATTACTGTTGTAATAACCGGAAGATAACAGAGCACAAAAAGAAACATTGGAAGATTTCTAGGTCTAAGTACTCTTATAGCTGACCTGACCCCTACAAAAAGCATTCTCATTGGTGTGGTTTTCTTTAGATAGTTTG
>CAMNGU010000075.1 GCA_946538525.1 uncultured Lachnospiraceae bacterium | reverse complement strand
GAGCGAAAGCTCCGCACATCAGATGCTCTGGCAATTCAATTGCCGAGTAGTTCACCAAATTAATACATATTCATATTGTTCTCCTTTACCAAGAAGAAAGGGCGTCCCTGTCCTTTCTTCTTTTATTGTATGTTCGTGTAATTTTATTCATTTTATGTTATGATAACTGAGGTTAAAATGTATAATTAAAGAAACATAAAATAAATGGTATAAGATAAATGATGTAAAATTATAATTTCTATATTAATAATATCTAAAAAGGAATCTAAAAAAGAAATCTAAAAAGGTACCAAAAAAGGAAGAAAATATGTTACTAATAAAAAACGGAAGAGTAGTTGATGGAACAACAGGAAGAGATGAGATAGCTGATGTGGCTATCATAGGAAATATGATAGTGGAAGCCGAGAAGGATTTGGATGTCGAAAAAGTAAAGGCAATGTATGATGTGCTGGAGTCTGATATTCAGATTATTGATGCGACAGGCCTTGTTGTAGCGCCGGGACTTGTGGATACTCATGTCCATTTCAGAGACCCGGGATTTACATATAAGGAAGATATTGATACAGGTGCAGCGGCAGCGGCAAGAGGCGGATTTACTACTGTAGTATGTATGGCAAATACCAAACCTGTAGTTGATGATGTAAATGTTTTAAAATATATACAGGAAAAAGGTGAGAAAACTCCAATTCATGTTCTTCAGACAGCAACTGTAACTGTTGGAATGAAGGGAGAAGAACTGGTGGATATGGAGGCTCTTGAAGAGGCTGGAGCAGCTGGTTTTACGGATGATGGTCTTCCGATTCTTAATGAGGCTATACTGGTGGAAGCAATGAATAAGGCTAAGGAATTGGATCTGCCTATTAGTCTTCATGAGGAGGATCCTCTCTTTATCAAACAACCAGGTGTAAATATGGGAAAAGTATCTAAGCAGCTGGGATATGGAGGTGCTTCTAGAGCAGCTGAGGATGTGATGACAGCTCGGGATGTGGCTCTAGCTCTAAATACTGGGGCAACATTATGTATTCAGCATATCAGCTCAAAGAATAGCGTAGAATTTGTTAGAGCCGGAAAGAAGATGGGAGGAGATATTCATGCTGAAGCAACTCCGCATCATTTTACTTTGACTGAAGATGCTGTTTTGGAATATGGCACAAATGCAAGAATGAATCCACCTCTTAGAGAGGAAGAGGACAGACTTGCTATAATAGAAGGAATCAAAGATGGAACAATTGATATGATCGTTACAGATCATGCACCGCATTCGACAGAAGAAAAATCAAAACCTCTTGGAGAAGCACCAAGTGGAATAATAGGACTTGAAACTTCCCTTGGTTTAGGAATAAAATCATTGGTACAGCCAGGACATATTTCTCTTGTCAAGCTGATGGAGCTTATGAGTGCAAATCCTGCAAAATTATATAGACTTATTCCTGGTAGCATTGAGAAGGAAGCACCAGCGGATATAGTTGTATTTGGAGAAAATGAGACCTGGAAGGTGGACCATTTTGCTTCCAAGGCAGAGAACAGTCCATTTGTTGGCTGGGAACTTCCTGGAAAGGTTCACTATACAATCTGCGGAGGTAAGATTGTATATCAGGGATAAGGAAACTGACTTCGGTAATTGCATTTTAATTGGATGATCAAAATGAGATTTAAAAAGGTTAAATATATCGGGGTGAATATGGAAAATAATAATCAGGGAAATAGTAATCAGAACAATAATAATGGATTTAATCCTCCAGCACAGCCAAACCAACCGGTAGCTGGAAATCAGCAGACATTTAACGGGCGGCCAACTACACCTGTTCAAGGTAATGGCGAGATTGTCTTTGAAGGTACAGTCGAGAAGCCTAATATAGTAGTAGTTGGTAATTCTGGAGTGGGGAAATCAACTCTTATCAATGCGCTTTTCCAGACCTATGTGGCTGAGACAAGCATTGGAGAGGCTACAACCAAAGAGCTTAGGGTGTATGAAAATGATGCTTTAGGTTTTAGGATTATAGATACTATCGGTTTTGAACCTGGACTTATGAACCAGAACCGGGCGGTTTTGGCTTTGAAGAAATGGTCCAGAGACAGTATCAAAAATGATGATCCGACGCATCAGATAAATATGATCTGGTACTGCATAGATGGGACTTCCCGCAAGATGTTCAAGAAGAATATCGATATGTTGGCACGAGCTACTTCTGTGTGGAAGAGTGTACCAATTATTGTGGTTATCACAAAGTCCTATTCTAAGCCAGAGCGTGAGGAAAATGTGCGCATGGTTTACCATGCTTTTAAGAATCATAAGAAGCTGAGTGAGAACTTGAAAAGTATTGTTCCGGTTGTTGCCAGCACTTATAAGATAGATACAGATCTTAATATAAATGTTACTCCAGATGGACTTGGTGAGCTTCTTGCTGAAACAGTTAAGTATCTGCCGGATGGGGTAAATGCTTCTATGGTGGATAAAAAGTATTTTTATCTACAGCAGAAGAGAGCCATGGCTCATTCAGTAGTGGGAGCGTCAGCTCTTGCAGGTCTTACTGTTGGACTTGTGCCGATACCATTTCCAGACGGAACTATACTTACACCGCTGGAGGTTGGAGAGATAAAGAGTCTTTCCAAAATCTATGGCGTGGAATTTGATAAGAATACAGAACTGATTCAGACTATCATAAATGCAGGAACGGCTGGTATAATTGCCAAAACTGCACTGAATGCCATAAAGGCGATTCCTGGTCTCAATATTGCAGGAGATGTGCTAAATGGAATTGTTGCCGGAGTTATTGTAGCGGCTCTAGGTGAAGGAAGTGTATATATCTTTGAACAGATTTATACCGGACAGAAGTCGGTGGCGGATACAGAGTGGGTTAAGAATTTTCTTGATTCAAAGGTTGCAACCGGCCTGGCAGCTAATATGAATAGTATAATCAAGGAATATACTGAACTGCTTTCTTCTGGAAAGAAGGTTGGAGCCAAGGATGTTATGATGATCATCATGAAGAATATCAAAGTGAAGTAAGCTTTTATTCTAAGGCTTTCGGGCCAAGAATAATAAAATATAAATAAAAAGTAACATGGAAAGAGGAAACAAAAATGGATAAGATCAGGCTTGCATTAATATTTGGAGGGAGGTCCAGTGAGCATGATGTATCATGTGTTTCTGCTGCAACAGTAGCGAAGGCACTTGATCCGGAAAAATATGAGATAACCTTCATTGGAATTACAAAGGAAGGTCACTGGTACCTGGTAGAGGATTTTGATAAGATTGCGGATAGACGATGGGAAACAGAAGAGAAGAATCCGGTGAGAGCAATCATTTCTCCAGATACTGATCATAAGCTGATAATAAAAAGAGACAGTGCTTATGAAGTTCGAGAGCTGGATGTGGCATTTCCAGTACTTCATGGACTTTATGGTGAAGATGGAACGATTCAGGGACTTTTCGAGATGGCAAATCTTCCATATGTGGGATGTGGTCATCTTTCATCTGCCGTTACCATGGATAAGTTCTTTACAAAGATTATTGCCGACAGTGTTGGCGTAGCCCAGGCGAAATATGTAGGCGTTAGAGCATATGAGACCGAGGATGATAAGATTGAGGCTACAGTTGCAAAGGTGGAGGCTGAGAGAGAATATCCTATGTTCGTTAAGCCTTCCTGTGCAGGTTCATCAATGGGTATTACAAAGGCTCATAACCGAGATGAACTCATTTCCGGACTTAAACTTGCTGCGCAGCATGATACAAAGATTCTTGTGGAAGAGTGTATTAACGGACGAGAGATTGAATGTGCCGCCTTTGGATATGGAGATAATACAATCGCTGCAGGTGTGGGAGAAGTTGTGGCAGCTGCTGAATTCTATGATTTTGATGCAAAGTATAACAACTCCGATTCTTTGACTGTGGTAGATCCTGACATTCCTCAGGAGAAGAAGCAGGAAATAATGGATACTGCAGTAAAGATATATAGAGCCTGCGATGGCTATGGATTATCAAGAGTAGATTTCTTCCTGGAAAATGAAACTAATAGAGTTGTATTTAACGAGATAAATGCAATTCCCGGACATACAGCTATCAGCATGTATCCTATGCTTATGGAGCATGCAGGATACAGCATGAATAGTTATGTGGATGAATTAATCCAAATGGCTTTCGACAGAAAATAGTTTGGTTTGACTTTTTAAGAACATCACATATGTAAATATGAGTAGAGCTGTGGATACAGCAAATACTGCACAGGCATATGGGATGCTTTCGAAAACATCATTAGGGATGATATAGAGTGTGCCATTTACTATCATATGAGTGAGAGTGGATGGAATCAGTGAATTAAACTTCACAGCAATTATTCCAAACATAATTCCGAAGATTAATGCATAGCACATCTGTATCAGATTTCCGTGATAAAGAGCAAAGAGAACAGCCTGAATGATTATAGCAATCATTTGGGCTTTTTTATTTATTTCTTTTTTGTCTGCTTCTTTTTTATCGTTTTCTTTCTCAAGAGATTTTCTTGCAAACTTCAAAATGAGTCCGCGGAATATAAGCTCTTCTGCAAAAGGTGCCAGTAGAATGGTGGTAGCAATAAATAGAAGAGAATTGTTGCCCTTATATTCATTTATCATTGCGGAGTAAGAAGTGAATTGTTCAGGAAGCAGAGTTCCCAACATGAAGAGAACTGCATCTGTAGCAAATTGGATGCAGGCTCCAATAGTAACAACCATCAAAAGGTTGACGGGCTTTATAATATGTTTAAAGATGCTGATAATGTTTGTGCGGAAGTTATCTTCGGCATTAGAAGAATAGAAGTTCTTTATAAAACTTCTATAGTAGATCCAGCCACAAACAATAATGATCATTGTGTATCTTATTATGTTAAAAATACCTTGGTTCACCATTGCTGTATCAGTTTCTAAAACATTAACGCCGCCTGTCATTACGGTAATGGCAAAAGCGGCGAAATAAGATGTGATAGTCAGCAGGTATACTAGTGGAAGTATTCCCAAGGCGATTATCATATATTTTACTTTCATAATTAAACTGTGATTTTCTTCTCTCTGTCTTTCTTCTTTTTCTCTTCAGCTTTCTGTTTCTTAGCTTCTTCTTTAGACTGCTTCATAGCAACTTCATAATCCAGCTGCTTCTGGTAATCAGCCTGCTTTTTCATGAGTCTTTCACGGAAAGACTTCTTGCGCTTTGGTGCATTTGCAGCTTCTTCCTGCTGCATCATCTTTGTCTTCTTGTGAAGTGTCTTAACACTTGTGATGTAGATACCACTGATCATAGCCTTAACTTCACCATGTTGTGGAACATCATCATAGATTGATTCATCACAGATAAGTGTCATAATCTGTGGTCCGATCTTAGCTTTTACGATAGGAACCTTAGCTTTCTGATAACGCTTTGGAGCCTGATCCATAACTGACTTAGGAAGGTTTGCATCCTTCATAGGCATTATCTTCTTATCGATAATGAAAAGAGTAGCTGACTGAGAAGCGGCATTTATCTGTTCTCTCTGCTCAATCTGCTTCTGCTGCATTTTGTTTCCGGCGATATATAAAGCAACCATAGCGCCAACAAGTACAACTGTTACGATGATTGCGATTATAGCCCCTGTTCCGATTAATATCATTTATTTCTCCTTTAATACTTTTTTAGCCTTTTTAAGTTCACTTATTTGGATTATGGAACTATTTGACTTACATTTTTGAATCTTTGTGAGTATCCAGCATAGCCTGAATGCGAGCAGGGAACTGGTCGTAAACAGCGTTGCATTCGTCCTTGCTCATCTGGTATGGGTAGATAGGCTCACTGAATTCAACTATAACATGCTTCTTTTTCAAAGCGGCTGGTTTGTTATTCTCGAAAATGTCATCGAGACCTGTAGCGGCAACGAGTATGATAGGGCACTCTGCATTCTTAGCCATTCTGTAGCCACCCTTTTTAAATGGGAGCAGTTCGGCTTTGTGATTTCTTGTGCCTTCTGGATACAGTCCCAGTGAAAGTCCCTTCTTCATGTATTCAGTTCCAGTCTTGATACTTTCGAGTCCTGCTCTGACATCTTTTCTGTCCATAAATACTGCACCAATATCAGTAACCCAATGACCGAATAGAGGAACTCTGCTGAATTCCTTCTTAGCGATGAATCCCATTGGCCTTCCAAGGATTGTCTGCAGAACTATGATGTCAAAATAACTACGGTGATTTCCAATAAGTAGTATTCCCTGCTCTTTAGGAATCTTATCCAGATTTTCTGCGCCTCTAACTTCTATCTTTGTTCCTGCTATGTGAAGCAGTCCCTCGAAGAAGCCTTTTACCAGCTTCCAGCTTTTGTACCAGCTCTTATACTGATCTTTTTTAGATAGTATCCATAGATAAATGTGATATGGATAGAGCAGTACTACTGAAAGAAATGCATAAATTGCGGCGATTATGAGTCTAATCATGTGCGCCTCCTCTTTTTCTTTTAACGGCCGAACATCTTAGCTGTTTCGTAAAGTCGCTTTGATAAATGTTCAGTTAGTGCTTCCTTCTTATATCTCCATGACCAGTTTCCTTCACCGATACCAGGAGTATTGAATCTTGCCCAGGAATCAAGTTCTAGAACATCCTGCATTGGAACGAGGGCCATAGTAGCAACTGAACCGAAGCAGGCTCTGATCATTACCCAACAGATGTCACTGGCATCTGTACTAAAGTATCTTCTCAACTTATCTCTTGACTGTTCGAAGCAGTTCTTGTACCAACCAAGAGTAGTGTCATTATCATGTGTACCTGTATAACATACACAGTTTCTAACATGATTATGTGGCAGGAAGTTATTCTCATTTGGATTTTCAAATGCGAACTGGAGTATCTTCATGCCAGGAAAACCGAACTTATCTCTCAGCTGAACAACGGAGTGATCAATTTCACCTAAGTCTTCTGCGATAATAGGCATATGGTAACCAAGTGTGGATTCCAGCATAGTGAAGAAGTTTTCACCTGGAGCTTTCATCCATTTACCATTGATTGCTGTTGGCTCACCATAAGGTACAGCCCAGTATTTATCAAATCCTCTAAAATGATCTATTCTTAGGTAGTCTGTCAGTTGAAGCTGATGCTTGATGCGTGCAAACCACCATTCATAGCCGGTCTTCTTGTGTTCAGACCATTTGTACAGTGGGTTGCCCCAGAGCTGTCCTGTAGCAGAGAAGTAATCTGGTGGTACTCCAGCAACATTTTTTGGATAACCCTTAGTGTCTAAATCGAACAGTTTCTTATTTACCCAGACATCTGCACTGTCCCAGGCTACGAAAATTGGAATATCACCAACTATTCTTATACCTTTATCATTTGCATATTTCTTAAGCTTTGACCATTCATAGTCGAAGAAGAACTGAAGAAATTCGTAATAGCCGATTTCTTTCTCCAGCTTTTTCTCCCATTTAGCACGCTGTGCTGCAGTTGGATTCTTAAGATCGTCTTCCCACATATACCAAGGTGCACCCTTGTGGAAGTCTTTTCCAGCCATGAAGAGAGCATAGTCATCAAGCCACTCTTTGCTGTTTTTCTTGAAATCCTTGAACGCTTTCATAAGCTCTTCACTTGATGAAAGGCCGTCATGTATATTTTCATCCAGAAATCTTTCGTAAGCTTTTTTGTATAGCTCAGTTTTGAACTGGATAACATCGCCATAGCAGATATCCTCTGGATTCCACTGTGGCATATCTTTAAAGTCATCATCAACCAGGAGATTCAACTGTCTCAGATGATCCAGGCTGATTATCAGTGGCTGTCCGGCAAATGAAGAAAATGGCTGGTATGGTGAATCACCAAAACCTGTATGTCCCAGTGGTAGAACTTGCCAAAGCTTCATACCAGACTTTTCCATAAAGTCAATAAAGTCATAAGCTTCCTTTCCAAGATCGCCAATTCCATAAGGCCCTGGAAAGGAAGTTGGATGGATAAGAATTCCTGCCAGTCTCTCTGGACCCATATCCACGCTAGCAGTAATATCGATATCCATACTCGCTGTCTTGTCGATATCCATGATGTAATTTTCCCTCCAAAATATTATTTCCCCTGAAATATATTTTAACCAATTATATGACATAAGTGTCAAAAGTCAAAATGCGTTCCTGCTTGCAGGAAAGGCATGTTGACCTTATGACACGCTGAAACATGAGGAAATAGCATTTTTCTTAGAAAAATAGCGGTTTCCGAATGTTTCTAGGATTGCGAGAATTTCGTAAGAAATGGAGCAATCCGTATGTCATGTGGGTGTCAAAAGGTACTTTTGACACCCACATCATTATATTTTATTAAATACCCTTATAATCTTTTAAAACTCGAGTTGATATGTGAAAGCTAAATGCTTGAAAGCTTAGTATATAAAAGCTTAATATTTGAAAGCTTCTTCAAATAATGGGATAGCTTTCTCAATCATCTCAGTAGGAACACAGTATGAAATCCTGAAATGTCCAGGACACTGGAAACTGTCTCCAGGAACTGTGATAAGGCCTAAGTTTCTTGCTGCCTTCCAGCACCATTCGTTTGCATCTCCATTTTCAGATGGTACACGAGGCATCATGTAAAATGTTCCCATTGGCTTAACAACCTTATAACCAATCTTGGTCAGAGCATCGTAGAGAATATTTGCATTTGTCTCATAGATGCTGAGGTCACTTGTTTCATCCAGAACCTTCTCGATGGCCAGCTGCATGAGAGCAGTAGGGCAGTTATGACCTGTAAATCTTGAAATCTGTCCAGCCATTGGTACAAGTAAGTCTGCATCCTTTGCGGCAGGGTTAACAGCCATGTAACCAATTCTTTCACCAGGAAGTGAGATAGACTTACTAAATGAGTAGCAACAGATAGAGTTATTGTAGAATTTTGATGGGAATGGACTGTCCACTCCGGAAAATACTATCTCTCTATAAGGTTCATCTGTAATAAGGAATATCTCGTGTCCAAACTCTTCCTGCTTAGCTGTAAGGATATCAGCTAATTTCTGGATTGTCTCTGTTGTATAAACAATACCTGATGGGTTGTTAGGTGAATTAATAAGAACTGCTGCGACATTTTCATCCAGCATCTCCTCAAACTTTTGGAAGTTGATCTGGAAAGTGTCATAATCAGCAGGAACAACCTTAAGTGAAGCACCGGTTCCAGATACATATGGAATGTACTCTGGGAAATAAGGCGCAAATGTAAGCACTGTATCACCTTCGCCTGCTACGATTCTGATGGCATGAGCAAGAGCACCAGCAGCACCAGAAGTTGGGAAAATGTGTTTAGCTTCGTAATTCATTCCGAATCTTCTGTTAAGTGATTCGGCGATTGCCTTCTTTGTTGAATCCTGTCCAAGTGTTGGGCTGTAACCATGAAGTTTAACAGGATCACCATTCTTCATCAGGTCTATTACTGCATTTGTAAATGTTTCTGTTGTAGGAACTGAAGGGTTCCCGATAGAAAAATTGAATACGCTGTCAGGACCAAGCTCTGCGGCTCTGCCTCTCGCAAAATCAAAGAATTGTCTAATGACAGATTCCTTACCTGTCATTTCTTTGTAGAACTCTGAAATCATAGTTATCCTCCTGTATTTGTGCCTTGAGCACACTATGAGCTATTATAGCTGATTTTAATAGGATTTACAAGAAGTTATGATTGCGGCGGCTTGGAATTTTGTGGTATATTTTGTACGGTTTTTGTTTGTGTAAAAATTTTCCGTGGCGAGGGGGACTGAATGGTTCCCAGTACTTCCCCTCGGGGCACGGCTCGCGCCTCTGTTTTGGGCCCCCTAGGCTCACTAAGCTCTCAGCCACCAACCTGAGGTTGGCGTCTGAATCGCTAAGTGAACAGACCCAAAAGGTCCCCTCGTGAAAGTCTGGGAACTGATTATTCAGTCCCCTCGCTCGCGATGAAGGGAATGGGGTAAGGGAATAATAACGAATTATTAATTTGTATTCCAGTAATAAAGAAAACCAAATTTAAATGAACATGAAATTATCCCATAGTATTCGAGCCGCCGCAATGGGGCTGGGCATGGTCGGAGGGGTGAGGGATGAGGAAAAAAGGTTAAGAGAAAAGTAAAAGAGAAGATAGAAAAAAAGAAAAATAGAATAACTAGATAATAAGAAAATATTTATAGATATAAACATAGAAAATAAGAAGGAAAAATAGATGAAAATATTCGACACACATGCACATTATGATGATCATCAGTTTGATGAAGATAGAGATGTCTTGCTTGAGGGGGCACTTCAGGCAGGAGGTGTTAGTAATATAGCCAATATTGGATGCAATATGAAGTCTTCAAAGCAGTCGGTGGAATTTGCTGAGAAGTATGATTATATATATGCGGTAATCGGAGTGATTCCACATCATGTTGATGAGATGACAGATGAAAGTTTAGATGAATTAAGGAGTCTTGCGAAGAACTCCAAAAAGGTTGTTGCCATAGGAGAGATTGGCCTGGATTACTATTATGATGAGCCGCCTAAGCCTCTTCAACATAAATGGTTCTCAGCACAGATGGAACTGGCAAAGGAACTGGGGCTTCCAATTGTTATTCATAGTAGAGAAGCTGCTCAGGATACAGTAGAGCTTATGAAGCAGGCTCATGCTGAAGAAATCGGTGGAGTAGTTCATTGCTACTCATACTCAGAGGAAATGGCCAGAGAATTTCTAAAAATGGGATTCTATTTCGGTATAGGTGGTGTTGTAACATTTAAAAATTCTAAAAAATTAAAGAGAGCAGTGCAGTCTATTCCGATTGAAAATATTGTGCTGGAAACAGATAGTCCTTATCTTACTCCATCTCCAAATCGCGGCAAAAGGAATGATTCCAGATACCTTCCATATGTGGTCGAGGAAATAGCTAGATTAAAGGAAATGGACCCGGAAGAAGTGGCAGAAAGAACTTTCGAGAATGCTAGAAAGTTATATAGATTAGACTGATTACTTAGCATTCTTTGTTCTTTACTTATTGCACTATAAAAGTTATAATATATGTTGTTGGATTATACGAAAAATCTTTAAAAACTCATAGTTTTTAGGTCGAAGGAGAAAGGGGATAAAGTAGTGAATAGTGTTATTGAAAGTCTCAAAGAAGCGTGCAAAAATGAAGAAGGTGTTCTTGCACTCATAAATGTGGATAATTTTGGTCTCTTTAACGATATTTACGGTCGTAAATGTGGGGATTTGGTTATTAGAAAATGTGTTGAGTTCATCGAAAAGGCCACAGAAGGTGATGACATCAAGGCTAGTCTTGGCGGAGATGAGTTTGTGGTTTTTGCAAAGAATCTTAAGGATAAGGGTGAACTTGTTGCTATGACAGCATATATCAATGAGAAGCTGGTTTATTATATAACAGACCTTGTTGGTGAAGATAATACAGTGTCTCTTGGTGTTTCCACAGGTGCTGTTATGGTTCCAGAATATGGCGATGATTATGAAAGGCTTTTTGATAAGGCAGATAAGGCTCTCTCTGTTGCAAAGCAAAGGGGAAATCATGGATGTTCATTCTATGAGTCAGTTATCCCAGAGGAAAATATGTTCAATGATATGAACGAGCTTACAGAAAAGCTTGACGAGGATAATGAGCTTAGAGGAGCAATGTGGCTGGATAGTGTTTATTTTGGCATTGTATATAGATATATTCGCAGATATCTTCAGACTTATGGTGTGGATGCCGCAAAGATGCTGATAACACTTGACCTTACAGCAGATAATATTGGAGCTGAACATTATCATCAGATAGTAAAAGAGTTTGGAAAGATAATCGTTGCTACACTTAGAAGAAGCGATGTGGTTTTCCAGAGTAAGAGTAATCAGTTCTTTATTATTCTTCCAGGAATGACTAGTGATAATATAGATAAGCTTATAGAGAGAGTGAATAAAAAATTCCATGAAAGTGGTCTTGACGAAGTTATGGACATGAATATAAAATATGAGCTTATCATATCAAAGAAAGAGGATGAGATTTAATGCTCAGTAATCCCCAGGAAACAATTAAAGTAATACAAGAGAATAATTTCACATTTCATAAGAAATATGGACAGAACTTTCTTATTGATTCTCATGTTATCGATAAGATTATAGCTGCTGCAGAAATAGATAAGGATACCAAGGTGCTGGAGATAGGTCCTGGAATAGGAACTTTGACTCAGTACCTTGCTGAGGCAGCTAAAGAGGTTGTAGCAGTTGAAATAGATGATAAGCTTATACCTATTCTGGACAAAACTCTTGCAGAGTATGATAATGTGCGAATTATACATGGGGATATTCTTAAACAGGATATTGCTTCTATTTTTGGTGATGATTCATTTAAGAATTCATTTAAGATAGTAGCAAATTTACCTTATTATATTACTACACCTATAATTATGAGCCTTTTAGAATCTAATGTGCCGGCTGAATCAATTACCGTAATGATTCAGAAGGAGGTAGCTGAACGAATGAAAGCTACTCCGGGAAGTAAAGATTATGGGGCTCTATCTCTTGCGGTTCAATATTATGCTGAACCGTATCTTGCTGCAAATGTTCCGCCTAACTGTTTTATGCCACGTCCAAATGTGGGCTCAGCTGTAATACGACTTAAAAGGCTTGCTGTTCCATCTGTAGAAGTTAAGGATGACAAGCAGATGTTTAAGTTGATAAGAGGTGCATTTAATCAAAGGAGAAAGACTCTCGCAAATGCGGTGAGTAACTTTGAAGGCCTGAGTTATAGCAGGCAGGATGTAGAAGAGGCACTAACAAAGTTAGGATTGGATCCAAGGGTGAGAGGTGAAGCGCTTTCGTTGGAACAGTTTGCTGCATTATCTGATGCGCTCTCTGATGATTAAAAGATGAAAAAATAAAAAATAAAAATAGAAAAATAATAATTAAAAATATAAATATTAAAATTTTAAATATTAAAATTCTAAATATTAAAATTCTAAATATTAAAATAAATAAAACATTATTTAAAATCAAAGAGCAAATTTTAGTATATAAAACCACAGTAAAGACAATATGAAAATGACAGAAGATGAAAAATATATGAGACAGGCTCTCAGACTTGCGAAAAAAGCTTCTGATAATGGTGATGTTCCAATTGGATGCCTTATTGTTTATGAGGGAAAAGTTATAGCTCGTGGTTATAACAGAAGGAATAAGGATAAACAATCGCTTGCGCATGCAGAACTTATCGCTATCAAGAAGGCTTCGAAAATCATGGGAGACTGGAGACTCGAAGAATGTAAAATGTATATAACGCTTGAACCTTGTCAGATGTGTGCAGGGGCTATAGTTCAGGCGCGAATTCCTGAAGTTGTGATAGGGTGTATGAATCCAAAGGCGGGATGCGCCGGTTCTATAATCAATCTTCTTGATATGCAGGAATTCAACCATCAGGTAAAGATTACAAGAGGTGTATTAGAAAATGAATGCTCTAGTATGCTTACTGAGTTCTTTAGAAATCTTAGGAAACAGCAGAAAGAGAAATACACAAGTTCTTGACTGATTAAATTATATTATGTATACTAATATAGTTATAAAATTTCCGCGCAGCCGGGGAGTTAGCGGTGCCCTGAACCTGCAATCCGCTATAGCAGGGGTGTTGATCAGCCTCGGACTGTTTCTTGCGGGGCTGCCCTTAGTAAGTGACGTTGATATTCAGGTCTTACGCGACAGGAATCTGTGAACCGTGTCAGGTTGGGAACAAAGCAGCACTAAGCAGAACCT
>CAMNGU010000074.1 GCA_946538525.1 uncultured Lachnospiraceae bacterium | reverse complement strand
TTCTCTCAAGGATAGCAAGCTTACGATACTTCTCCTCATCCTGCTCGATAACTGGGCGAAGTGTGCTAAGCACCTCTGTTACTGCCTGAATGAACTCAGGCTGATCTGCGTCTCTTTTCTTTACTTTCTCAAGTACCTCATCAACATATGACATAGTTTTTTTCTCCTTTTACTATAATTTTTCTTTTTCTGACCAAGCGATTTTCAAAATGAACCTTATAAATTCAAGTTTTTAAACCACTTTATCCAACTAAAGCAAGATTATATACTATAATTATTTGCTTGTAAATAAGAAAATTAAGTTTTTTTCGATTTTTATTAAATTTCTTTTGTTTTATTTACATAAAGTTGCTTTTATTCTGTTTTTACATCAAAATACGCCCATTTTAGTTTACATAACTTTCTAAAATAGGCATATCACTTAATTTTCTTATTTATTTTCAAATATAATTCTTATTCTAGTACCAATTTCTTTTCTGGATGTAATCTGAAAATGGCCATCATGTTTATCCACTATCCATTTAGCAATAGATAATCCAAGTCCGGTTCCTTGAACTTTTCTAGTATCATCAGCTCGATAGAATCTTTCGAACATATGCTTTACATCCACCTCTTCCATTCCAATACCAGTATCCTGTACCTGTATAAATGGCCCATCTTCAAAACCAACTGATAGAATAATCTCATCTCCACTCTGGGTGTACTTAGCCGCATTGTCCACTAAAATTCTCATAGCCTGTTTAATCATTGATGCATCCGCATTTAGATGTACATTTTCATTTTTCTCTGAAAATCTATATATATGATTCTCGTCAATCATCAACGATTCTTCATAAATCTCACGCATAATATCATTCAAACAGACATCCTCAAAAGTCATGGTATTTCTTCCAGCATCACCTCTTGCCAGGAAAAGCAGCTGTTCAACCAGATGATGCATATGATCAGACTCATTTTTTATAGCCGCAATAGACTCATCAAGAATCTCTTCATCCTCTTTTCCCCAGCGATCCAACATATTTGCATATCCCTGAATAACAGAAATTGGAGTTCTTAGTTCATGAGAAGCATCATTTACAAAACGAGCCTGTTGAAGATATGTATCATGCATTCGAGAAAGCATGTTATTCATTGCAGCCTCTATTCCCTGAAGATCCGAATCTCCTAACGAAAGCTCCGTTGTTTGCTCAGGCGAAATATGTTCAATGGCATTTTCAATGGTATGGAACTTAGCTTCGTCGAAACTCATTTTACTTATCTCATCTGCGCGAAGAGCCATATCATTAATCGGTTTTAGTATCTTCCTTATATGTCTGTACTCGCCATAATAGGCAAAAAGAAGATTAAGGGTTTGAAAAAAAATAGCCATTACCAGAAGAGCAATGATTACCACAAATGGAAAAAACACATTCTCATTGATCAAAACATCTTTTCCAGAAGTAACCACATATGTGAGGTTTCTAATACCTTCACCTCTAGTGGTAAAATATCGACGCATTTCACCAGCAAACCAATCTTCTATAGAAAAAAATACTTCATTTCCAAATGCATCGTATTCAAGTCTAATTATCCATAGAAATGAAAGCGCCAAAAACAAAAACAGATTCGAGGCGAAATAAAGCCCTATCTTGGTTCTAACAAGCTGTCCTTGAAGCTTCAGGGCAATTGATGACATATTCTTTTGTTCCGGTGTTCTATTTGCCATACTGTCCTACTCTGATTTAATCACATATCCAACACCACGCACGGTTTGGATCATTTTTACATTATATACTTCATCAATTTTTGAACGCAGATAACGAACATATACATCTATAACATTTGTCTCTCCGAGATAATCATAGCCACATACTCTTTCCAGGAGGGTATCTCGCGAAAGAACAATATCCATATTTTCAAGCAGTACCTGAAGCATTATAAACTCGCGGTTTGTAAGTTCTATCCCATGACCATCATATTTTACTGAATGTTTAGGAATATCCAGCTCCAGTTTATTCCATCTATAGAGGTCATCACTGACCTTACCACATACCACACTGCTACTAGCTGCCGCTCCATCACCTGAATTTGCGCCATTCATCTGGCTGGTGCCATCAATACCTGAGCCATTTACCACGCCACTTGAACCATTTCCCATGCTTGCCATATGTAGCTTTAAGGCAACTCTGATTCTAGCTAGCAACTCTTCTATAGCAAAAGGCTTCGTTATATAATCTACTGCGCCTGCATCTAATCCTGAAACTTTATCCATAACAGCATCACGAGCAGTTAGAAGGATGACTGGTGTATTCTTCTCACGATGAAGACGCCTAAGCACCTCAAGTCCATTTAACTCTGGCAGCATAATATCTAGAAGTATAAGATCATAATCATTTGCCAATGCCATATCAAGCGCTGTTCTTCCATCTAACGCTTTATCCACCTGATAATCTTCATGCCTTAACTCAAGCTCTACAAATCTAGCCAGTTTTTCTTCATCTTCTACAACTAAAATGTATGCTCCCATACCAACCTCCTACTTAATCTATATGCATTTCGCATCTGGTTCCGGATACCTTTGTAATAATACCATAATATAATAATATTTTCAGTTTGAGTTTTCCTTTTTATGTTATAATTTATTTGTTGCAAGTATTTTCAAGGAAATAAATAGAATTTCAGATTTAACTTTCTTTTCGGATTATTCAAAAATAAAGAATCTTCTCAACACACCAGATTAATTCTTTCATATTTTATCCAGATAAACTACGGAGTCACTAGGGATAAATTCCTCGTGACTCCTTTTTATATATTATTATTCGTATTCTATTGGAGTATTAGTTTTCGAAATCAGTATACTATATGATTACTGAGCATCTTTTGAGTCTTTTGATAGATCAACTACTGACTCTACTGAAACTTCTGCCTCAGAAGCTGTGTATGGAGATGTCTCAGGTGCTGCACTGCTGTTGCTGAAGCTCTCATTCCAGCTATCCTTTACCTTGCCAGCAAAATCAGTCGCCTGATTCATAACCTTGTTAACCTGATCTGTATCATCCTTACCAACAAGTGTATATCTGCAATCGAAGAACAGTGAAACAATAACTACGATGATGATAAGCTCCCACGCTGCAAGAAGCATGATGATTGTTAACCAAAGTGGAAGTTTGATGATCTCCTGATCTTTCTTTATAACTCTTACTGAATTATCGACTGTATACTGGAAACCTCTCTTGATTGCTGCTCCCAGATCTTTGAAGAAGTTCTTTCCTTCAGACTTATTATTTGTCTGTGCAACTGCAGCAGGTACATCTCTATATTGTGTTGCCTCAGGACCAGTTGTATAAGTTGTCTGCTGTGGACCATTTACCTTTCCCTGCTTCTCAAGTGAAATGATTGCATCAAGCATATCGCCGTTTGCTGCTTCAAGTGCAATCTTTGCATCCTCATATGATACATTTGTCTTCTGTACTAACTTTTCAACTTTTTCGAATTCTACCATGATTTTAATCCTCTTTCTTTCTTAATATTATTCTTTGCCAGTTTTTATTCCGTCTGGCTTATTTCCTTTTGACAATATGAATTTTATTCTTAATAAATAAATTCATCCTTTAGGAAAGATTAAGAATAGATTAAAAAATAAATTAATTGTTGAATAATGTTATGAATGCTATACTTATGGAAACATGTTGAAAATACTGGATTTTATTAATCCAGCAAAACAAATACTACTATAATATTGGATTATAAATATGTCAAAAACATTTACTATTAACAATATAAAATGGGATCGCATCTGGATTTCTATTTATTTAGAAGAAAAATCTCTGGATAATAATTCTCTCAATAATTATGCTGTCTTTATTAAAAACTCTTCTGTACAGCATAATACTGAGCAGCATGTTTTTAAATTGCAGCCAGGAGAATCTAAAAATGAGTTTAAGCTCAATATCACAAACCCTGGAAATTGCAAGATGCTTCCGACCGGAATATGGGAGCTGATTATTTCCGAAACTGACGCCGATGGATCCGTCGACTTATATTCCAATAATTATTCTCACCTTGAATCAAGTCTTGATAATATAAAGAAGTTCAACCGTCAATTCATTTACTTCCATAATGAAAGGTCCTACAGGGTTCAATTTTCTAATCGTAATGGATTCAAGATAAAAACTTCAGATATTACTTTACCTGAGCAAGATAAAAAAAAGAAACTCTTATCTATAATAAGAAGAACAAAGAACAACACAGCTAAGTCAATACTCAGGATTATCTATAATTCAGAATTTCTTCTATTCCATAGAAAACCTCTAAAGAAGTATTCTGGCTCTTTGCTTGAGGATAATCTTCATAAGATTAAAAAACCCCATATTCTTCTAATGTCTGACCAAAGCGAGGAAATGGGTTCTAATATGGTAGCCTTGAAAAATGCTCTACTTCGCGAAGGCTATCAACCTGAAGAAGCACTTCGGGCTGTAACTACAAAGCATTATAATATCCTGCATTGGATTAAGACTCTTAAGAAAATTGCCTGGGCAGATTTCATCTTCCTGGATGACCATAGCCAGACAACTGACTGGCTCACAATTAAGGGAGCAGTCATCACACAACTGTGGCACGCTGGTGCCGGTTTTAAATCCACCGGCTACAGTCGCTTTGGAATGCCTGCCAGTCCTGCACCTAAATCCGGCCATCGCCAGTATTCCTACGGAATCGCTGGTTCAAAGAAGATACGCCACTTCTTCTCCGAGGTATGGGGAATTAACGATGAAATGGTTCTTCCAACAGGAATGCCTAGACTGGATGAATATCTGAATGAAGAATATATCAGAAAAACAAAGGACAAACTATATAAGGATTACCCGATATTATGTAAACCTGTTGATAGTGATAAAGAAAAGCAAAACAACATAATTCTTTTCGCACCAACCTATCGCGGTGAGAATAAGCGTCATGCCTACTATCCATATGACAAACTGAATATGGATAGACTATATAAGCTATGCGAAGAAACGAATTCCATAATCATATTCAAGATGCATCCATTTGTTGAAGAGCCAGTTCCTATTCCAGAGAAATATAAGGACAGAATGATTGACCTGGTGAAATATCCTAACATTAATGACCTGTTCTACATCAGCGATTTACTGATAACAGATTACTCTTCCAATATTTATGAATTCTCACTTATGAGAAAGCCAATGCTCTTCTATGCATTTGATATTGATGAATATACAAAAGAAAGAGGTTTCCACAGAGATTACCGAACCAATGTTCCCGGTAAAATCGTAGAAACCTTTGATGACATGATAAATGCTATAAATAAAGAAGACTTTGAATACGAAAAAGTCGAAGAATATATTGAAAATAATTTCGAATTCACGGACACACATGCCTGCGAGAGAATAATAAACTGGATTATTCGCGGCAATCGTCCTACTAACATAAATTAGTAGGTTCTCTTAAAATTCGCTACATCCTTTTGGAAATGTTCCAGCAGCTCCTGATATTCAGCAGCTGCTTTTTCTTTTAACTTTCCACTGGATTTTTTTTCTTCAAGAAGAGTCTCCAGCTTCTTAATATTCTCTACGGCATTATCCTTGTAGTTATTACTTAGATCTACACGGATCTGATTAACCACCGCTTCTATCTCTTTATCTTTTTTATTAAATAACCCCATATTACTTCGCCTCTGCTAATTCTACACTTCAACCCAGTCGAAGCTTCTACCCACTGCCTTCTGCCATCCAGCTAGCCGAGACTTTCTTTCCTCTTCAGAAATCTCTGGCTTATAGATTCTATCTATGCTAATGACCGTTCTTAACTCATCTCTTGAATTCCAATAGCCCACTGCAAGACCAGCAAGAAACGCCGCTCCCATGGCCGTGCTCTCAAGGCAGCTTGGTCTCACAACAGTTGCATTTATAATATCTGCCTGTGTCTGCATCAAGAAATTATTAGCTGATGCGCCACCATCCACCTTTAACTCATTTAATCTTACTCCAGAATCCTTTTCCATGGCCGACAATACATCGCTAGTCTCATAGGCGATAGATTCAAGAGTCGCTCTTATTATATGATATTTATTTACTCCACGAGTTATTCCTACTATTGTTCCTCTTGCATACTGATTCCAATAAGGAGCTCCTAATCCCGTAAAAGCAGGAACTACATAACATCCATTTGTATCCTTTACCTTGGTGGCCATATATTCCGAATCTTCTGCACTGTCTATAAGACGCATCTCATCACGAAGCCACTGAACTGACGCTCCGGCAATAAATACTGAACCCTCCAGTGCATAGGTAACCTTTCCATCAATCCCCCAGGCTAAAGTTGTTACAAGACCATTCTTCGAGAATACCGGGCTATCGCCTGTATTCATCAGCAGGAAGCAACCAGTACCATAGGTATTCTTTGCATTTCCCTTCTCCCAGCACTGCTGACCAAAGAGTGCAGCCTGCTGATCACCTGCAATTCCTGCAATAGGCACTTCACGACCTAAAATGTGTTTGCTGGCCTTTCCATATACACAGCTACTGTCCTTAACTTCTGGAAGCATTGATGCAGGAATTCCAAGTTCTGCTAAGATTTCCTCATCCCATTTAAGTTCATTTATGTTGTACATCATAGTTCTGGAAGCATTTGAATAATCCGTAACATGAACTCTTCCATGCGTCAGTTTCCAGATAAGCCAGGTATCAACCGTTCCGAAAAGCAGTTCTCCCTTCTCTGCACGCTCTCTTGCCCCCTCTACATTTTCCAGAATCCAGCGGAGTTTAGTTGCTGAGAAATATGCATCTATTACCAGACCTGTTTTCTGTCTGATAGTATCCTCCAGCCCCTTCGTTTTTAGGCTGTCACAATATTCTGAAGTTCTACGACACTGCCAAACTATTGCATTATATACAGGTTCTCCTGTTTCTTTGTCCCATACTATTGTGGTTTCACGCTGGTTGGTGATTCCTATTCCTGCCACATCTTCTGCCGAAACTCCTGCCTTAGCAATAGTCTCTACTGCAACTCCAAGCATGGTGGACCAGATCTCATTTGCATCATGCTCAACCCAACCTGGCTGTGGATATATCTGTGTAAATTCACGCTGCGCAACAGACACGATCTTTCCTTCATGATTAAAGAGTATCGCTCTATTACTTGTTGTACCTGCATCCAGCGCCATTATATATTTTGCCATTTTGTCACCCCTATATACTTCGACTCTTTTTATTTGCTGTTTATCTTTGTGAAAAACTTATTCAGCTCAATGATTGGAATTGGACGGGAATACTTATACCCCTGAAGATATGAGGCAGACATATTAGTGCACCTCTTCTCATCAAGCTCATTTTCTACTCCCTCATAAAGTACTGAATAGTCCATATTTGAGAACATATTTGCAAGACTTCCTACCATCTTTTCAGATTTCTCACTTGTACCACATGCCAGAACCAATGAACGATCAAACTTTATGATATCAAATGGTATTTCCATAATTCTTTCCATGTTGGAATAACCTGTTCCAAAATCATCGAGATAGAACTTAACCCCCTTATCTTTAAGTGCATCAATTGTTTTCTTCATGATAAGGAAATCACTCTCTGTCTGTGATTCAGTAATCTCGATTGCAACCTTGTTTTCCGGAATACCACTTTCTTTAATGATTTTTTCTATATCATCTATAAAGTTTTCTTCACGCAATTCCGGAACTGAAACATTTATAGATATTCTCTTTACCTCGTACCCCTCGCTAAGAAGATGCCTTATCTCATCACAGGTCTTCTGAAGAATTATCTCTGTAAGAACATGAATATATCCATGCTCCTCTGCGAGAGGGATAAATTGATCTGGATAAACCATTCCAATCTCAGGTAGCTTAAGTCTCATTAGAGCTTCTGCAGTATCATACTTCTGCTCCTTAATATTAAATACCGGCTGACAATAGGCCATAACCCTTGAATCCCTTAAATCTCGTGTTCTGTAGATATCACCAAGTTCCTCAAGTATATATTCATATTTATTAAACTCAGTAATATCATCATAATCAATCTCATGGATTGTATTTATTTCCATATTTCTATGAACATTATTGATGAAACTGATATATTCACATTTTCTACTTATCTCATCAATTGACTGACCCATTACAATCTTATAATCAACCTGAAATTTTTCATATTCAACATAGAATGCATTTATAATTTTATTGATTCTATTTTCATAATCCGGATTATAGTTCTTTTTTGCCATGAGCATAACATGGCCATTATTTATCTGGAAAAGAACTGCGCCATTAAACATGGAACTGGCAAATTTTCTTATTATTGCCCGCATTTCCTTCGGAATTGTTTTTCCTTCTGCATCATATTCTGGAAGATAAAGACTCATAAATATAAGCGGACTTTTTCTCTCATAATTATATTTAACCATATTATTAAGGGCTTTCGCATCAATGGCCCCAAGTTCAACATCATATGGAGTAGAATGAATGAAGTATAGCATTGCAAGCATTGGAAAAAGAAATGTTGCAGCTGTAAGAGATGACTGACCATGTCGCGCCTGATTATATAGAACTAAAAATGACATTGCCATAGTTCCATAAAATCCCACCATAACACGCTTAAATAGTCTCTCTCTATAAATAATCATTAACAATATACTGATGCTGATAAAAGAAAAATATCCTATCAGGAACATATTATCATTCGTTATAGCATCACCATTTTTATCTATCTTAAAACCTGTACCATTTGCAGTTGTAACAATATCTCTTATGAGTACTATAATTAATATTATCGACGAAAGGAGAATAACTGGAACTTTTATCTTAATCTCTAGCCTTTGTAGTTCCGCTATATATAAGATCATTACATATAAAACTGAAAAGAGAAATACATGATAAAACACTCTGCCAACATATACAAATGTATAATTTCCATCTGTAATATGAACATAAGCATCGTGATATATTAGATCGGAAACAGCTCCTAAAGTTAGAAGTATCACCATAGATAAAAACATACGAAAAGTTCTTGTATTATTTACATAGGATGCCGCAACAAGAATAATCATAACGGCGCAAACCGCTATGACAAGAATATCTCCAATTGGAGAATAATCATCAAAATAAAGTCCTTGTGCTGCTCCCATATTATACTCGCTTATTCAATAGTTTTTAGATTTTTTCAGTTACTATAATTATAACTGAAATCACATTTTATAACAAGTCAAACAGCCAGTTTAGGCAAGGAAAACAGCCGATTTATATAGCTTATATACCAGCTTGGGCAACTAATGAAAAACTGTCACAAGCTCCCTTAAATACCATTACGATATTCATCCCAATAACTACCAATAATCTTCTCATCCAGACCTTCTCCGATTACTATGAAAAGCTCCTGTCCAGTTGAAATTGATTCAATATTTACCCTATTCCGGGTTGCATTTACTTCGAGCCAGTTCCCGCCTTCATCCTGAATGAACCCTTTAATTCTCATCACATTTCCAGCAGTTCTGTCACTAAAGATTTTCCCTATAGTTTCCTCAAGTTTAGATATATCAGTTTTCACATGAAAGAAAAAAAGTGAATCAAAATGTTTTTCAAAAAGATTATCCTTCGATAGTGGAAGCTTGATCATCTCACCTGTGTTATATCTACTGCGAGAAATCCGTTTAAAATCCTCATCACTTATCTGGCCACACTTCCAAACATAAATATCATCTATCTTATGAGAGCACTTATATAATTCAAGACTTTCATTTATATAGGCAAGTATTTGATTTTTACTAGTTTCAGTATCTTTACTTTTTTCACACTGATCCAGCTTACTGAGTACAACTATTCCGGCCTTTGCAACTTCTGAAGTCATAATATACCTGGCCTCATTTGACATGGTCCTTCCTTCTGCCAAACCATTTTCATTAATCTGATCCAACTGATTCAAGATCATATCAGCATCCAGAAGCGAGATAATATTTCCCATCTCATACCATCTTTCTAAAGGTTCTTCATAAAGCATATCAAGGAAATCATCCACATCAAATATTCCTGATGGCTCAACAATTACATAAGTATATCCACACATAGCCATGGAGATAAGCTTAGTCTTTAGCCTTCTTCTGGTGCAGTCTGCGTCTCCTCCAATTACCATTTCCAGGTGACATCTATCCCCCAGTGCATCTCCCAGAAGCAATCGGTCCACATTTATAGCTCCATGATCATTTACAATGATTGCCACATTTTCGCCACGCTCTATGAGGTAACCGGCATATTCTTTTATAAATGTTGTTTTTCCGGATCCCAGAAATCCGGTAATCAAGTCAATCTTTATCATGCTCTTTTCCTTAGAATTTTTAGTATTATAGTTTTATTATCGCTTTATTATCGCTTTATAGAGTTATTATATTTTCTATTCAAATAATGCTGCCCTTAGCCTTTTTACATCAGCTTCTAATTCTCTTGCTGTCATCAGCTTTGAGTTCTCACCTCTAATGATAAGCTGAATAAGTCCATCTGAGGTTGCTACCGTAATATCCAGATTCTTAGAATTCTCAATTGTAAATCTGGAAATATACTGATCCGCTGTTTCTGCCTCTTTGGTATACACAACATGAACTCCCAGATAATCCATCTTCTCAGTCACATGTCCCCTAATCTTATAGGCATCAAATACAACTATTATCTCAGTATCTTTTAGAACTCTATATTCCGACATAATATCCAGAAGCTTAAATCTAGCAGATTCCAGATCTATAGATTGCTGCTCCCGAGTAGCATTTTCATCTGCAAGAAGTCCCTTTAAATCTTTCCATGCATGAATGATATTATATCCATCCACCAGAAGATACTTCTGCTTTTCTTTTATCTTATTTTTTTGATTATTCGTTCCACTATTCGAACTATAATTTGAACTCGCTCTATTTTGTGCCTGAACAGTACTTCTGCTTAGATACACTCTCTTCGTATGCCTATTTTCTTTTCCCTCATTCGAGTGAGTCGCATTTCGCAGGATAGAATCTATTTCATCTGTACCTATAGCCTCCAGGCGACTTTCTGCAGAACCTGCACTACCCAACCTCTCTGCTCTTCTTCTGGCTATTTCTGCCTCTCTTTCCAGCCTTTCTTCATCCGTTTCTTCTTCCATCTCGAAGTACTCAGCTTCCCTGCTTGGAAGATGCATCAACTCTTCACATTCAAACCAAGGCACATAATAACCAGCTCCATGACTGATAAATACACTTCCTGACAGATTATCCTTATCATTATCAGGATCATAGCCCGTCTCTCGCAGAACTTCCTCAGTTATATCCTCTGGCATATCCACATAGCCTACCAGCTTAAGTTCCATACTGCCTCTTCCAGATGTAAATTCTGTCAGCTTGGCCTGGTAATTAATGATACATCTCGCTGGTGCATTTCCAGTAAGTACTCCTTCTGCTGCCAGAACACATTCTCCTCCCATCTGGGTTATATCCGTCATCGCTCTGCCCACACATTCAGATGGTAGCGTGATCACAAATTCGTACTGTGGCTCAAGAAGCACATTTTCAGTTTTCATCAGTCCCTGTCTGATAGCACGGGTTACTGCCTCACGGAAGTCCTGACTGTCAGTATGTTTCAAATGAGCCTTACCGGCAATAAGTGTAAATCGGATATCTGTCAATGCTGCCCCTGTAAGTACTCCCACAGGTAAATGTTCAGATATAGTTGCTAAAATTGTTTTCTGCCAGTTAATCTCAAGTTCATTTACACTTAGATTGCTGGCTAACTGTATGCCCGCTCCACGAGGAAGTGGTTCCATAAGAATCTGCACTTCTGCATAATGACGAAGGGGTTCAAAATGACCATAACCTATAACAGGTTGTGAAATAGTTTCTTTATATACAAAACCAGCACTTACAAAATTGACTTTAACACCATATCTTTCAAATATTGTATCCTTAAGTATTTCCAGCTGAAACTCGCCCATTACAGAAATAGTAACTCTGTAATCCGCTTTAGCATTATCTATTTTAGATTTTTCTATTTTAGATTTTTCTGTTTTAGATTTTTCTGTGGTCTCAAAATTTAATAATGGATTTTCTGCCAGAAGTTCCTTCAGCTTTGGAATAAAGGTACGAAGAGGTACATCTATAGGAAGCTCCAGGTCATATCTTAGGACCGGTTGACATAACATTTCATCTTCGTCATATTCCTCACCGATTCCCATTCCGATATATGTATTCTCGAGTCCCAGAAGCGCTACCACATCTCCCGCTTCAGCTATATCAATATTTTCGTACTTTCCACCGCTATAGCTTCTGATCTGACTTACTTTCTCGCCTACAAGTCTTTCATCATCTATCACACTTCGCACCGCCAGACTTCCACCAGTCACCTTAATAAAAGATAACTTATGTCCATCCTCAAATCCCATCTTAAAAACCTTCGCTGAAAATGAATCTTTATATTTCATTTCTGGCAGATACTTTGTGACGCTTTTAATGAGTAAATCTATACCTTCGTTTTTCAGCGCGGAGCCGAAGAAAACCGGATGAAATGCTCCATCATATATTAGGCTTGTGATGTCCTCATCTAAAAGTTCCCCTTCTTCAAGATATTTCTCTATAGTACTTTCCGAAAGAGAAGCTATCTCCTCATACATATCTTGTATTTCTGGTGATTTCTGCGTATTATTTAATACATTTTCAAATGCAATATATCCAGTTCCCAATTTATCCTGCAATTCAGCTACCAGTTCTTCCCGGGATTTCTCGCACATATCCATCTTATTTATGAATACATAGTATGGAACCTTGTAGCTTCTAAGCATTCCTGCAAGTCTTCTTGTGGCTGCAGTAACTCCGTCCGGACCACTGACAAGAAGAATTGCACAGTCTAAAACTGACAGAGCTCTCTCCGCCTCACCAATAAAATCCGCATGTCCAGGAGTATCTATGATTGTAATCTTTACTGTATCCCCACTTTGATTCAGTTCATTTTCAGGGACAAGTAATGTAATAGCCTGCTTTGAGATAATAGTGACTCCTCTTCTCTTCTCCAAAACCTCTGTATCAAGAAAAGCATCTCCATTATCAACTCTTCCAGCAGTCCTGATCATTCCAGTATTAAATAATATATTTTCAGTAAGCGTGGTCTTTCCTGCATCAACATCGGCAAGAATTCCCATGCTTATTTTCTTAGTATTTATTTGGTTTTTCATTTTGTTTATCCATCTAAATTTTTAGTTATTAGTATTTCCCATCAATTTTCCCACAAATAGAATTCTTCAAAATCCTCCAGGCGAAGTGCCGCCATATTTGAATACTGAAATCTGTCTTTAAAAACAGCTCCGCAATCTATATCAAAAAATATGCAATTATCATACACTCGATGATATTTAAATATCTTTCCATTTGTAAATGTAGGATACTCTCTCACAATAGTTGGGGTATGCCCTGCAACGATCACTGCGTTCGCTTTTCCACCTGTCCTATAAGCCTCTTCTCTGGCATAAACATAATATTTTTCTATTGGAGTAGCAGCAAATCCCATATTCTCCAGCTGTTCCTTCGTAGTATATCCAGCATGAACAACAATAACATCTTTCTCATTTATTGTTGTCTCATAATAATATGGAAGATTCCTCATGGAATCAGCCCACTCTTTTAGCTGTTTAAAAGTAACATTATGTTCAAATATAAGCTGCTCCAATGTACCATAGTGATCAAAATATTCACCAGAAGAATTAGCTAAATATAAACATGCGTCATATATTCCCCTAAGGTAATCATTGGGCTGATCAAGAAATTTTATTTGAGATTTTTTTATTTG
>CAMNGU010000073.1 GCA_946538525.1 uncultured Lachnospiraceae bacterium | reverse complement strand
ACACTTCCTGTTTTTACCAGCAGTAAAAGTAACCTGTGCTGTGTTACCTGCCAACAGGGGCTAAAACCGCTATATCTTGCTCGTTACTACCGTAACTCGCTACCCTCACCCTCATAATATGACTCTGCTTCGCAGAGAGTTATTTCGGGTTCGGGATGGTGGCTAGATTTACTTGGGTTGGCTTTGAGGGAGAGAGGTTGGTGGTGCTAAAGTATTGATCTATCATTAAAGTATTAACCTATCTTTAATACTATTATCGAATTTACTCAAACTTATTATGATATTCAAAATTGAGTTTAATTATCTCATCTATGCATACCATTTTTTTGCTTGCCTTTTCTATATTACATTCTCTAGCCCATAAGAATGGATATATTAACAATGCATAATTGATACCTATATTTTTAACATCCTCATTCCAATTATTCCATCTCATCGTTGAATAGAACTCATCAATATTCCCCTGCATACTCCACGCCAAAAATTCATTGTATTGCATATCCAAACATTCCCAATCAAGTGTATCAGGAGCAAAATACCAAATAAGATTATTACCTTCATTAAACTTATTCAGATTAATTGCGAATAAGCCACCCAAGACATCACTCGCGACAAGAAACAATCCTTCAATATCATTTTTAAATAATGCATTATAATATCCAATCCCATGATTATCATTACTGTTCTGTCCCCATAATCTAATCCAATTATTTATGATTATCCCATTAGAATTAGTTACAACTGAATATAACACAGAATTTTCGGGAATATTTAAATTATTACATTCTTCAACTCCCAACTCTTTACTTCCAGCAATAATATCAATATTTATTTTTGATTTATATACTATATCTAAAATTTCTTTCCAAATATCCTTCATAGTTTAATCCTCCTCAGTTATAATAATTCTATATTTTGTACCATTTGGATATTTTCTCAATTGAGAACCTATTGATGAACCCGAGCCTCTATTATCTGAAGGATTTATTAGTTTTACGCTTGCACCTGTTCCACCTTCCAAAGACATGGCTGGTGGATATTCATCCCTATCTAATCCTGGAACAGTATCAACATCCTTTAACGATGCTTTTCTACGTGACGATGCACCACCTCTATCTATAGTTAATGTATCTGGTTGCCCTTTTTTTATAGCATCTTCGATATGTTGAGCCGACTCAGGATATTTCTTTTTTGATAACTTAACCTCAACAGTCTCACTTCCACCCTCACTTATTGTTATATTCGTATCTCCAGAGCCCGCTTCTATATCAGTGATTTTACCCGCTTCTGTATCACTGATATTACCTGGGGGTGTATCACCGATCCCCCCCGATTCTACATCACCGACATTACCTGCTTCTACATCACCGACACCACCTACTTCTGTATCACTAATACCGCCTGCTTCTACATCACCAACATCACTCGTTCCAGCCTGCCCCTCTGGAGACAGTATTTTCTTTGCCATAGGAATTCCAGTAAAAGTTCCAAGGGCCTCACCAGTTGTTGACGCTATCCCTTCAGGTGTTTGAACCTTGTCTGCGTAACCCTGTCCTAAATATCCAATTAAGCCCAAAGGCCCTCTTTCAAGCGCCACCCTACTAACTTCGGCCAGTCCACTCATTTCTTTGTCTGCATAGTTATAAATCTTATGCCATAGATCACTGTCAAATAAATCCTCAGGAAAATATGTTATGATGGCACATCCTGCGTATTTTGCTTCACCTAAAAGCAATAAAACAACCGCAACTTCAGGAACTAGCGCCACTGCAACCACCGCCCCTGCAGCTTTAACAAATGATTTTAGGAAATTCCACGAAACAGATCCAACAAAACTCAACCCATCAAAAAATTTATTCTTGCCACTAGTTTCATTTATATACAGACTACGACTCTACAACTTTAATCTTCTCAAGCTTTTCACCAACAAAGTAATATGCATCAAAGGCATCAAGCTGCTTCTTGTATTTGCGTGTAGCTGAAAGCGGTACATCAACAATCTTAATTCCAGCAATCTCCTCAAATACAACAACCCCCTTGTTGTTCTTAATATATTTAAGCAGGTCTCCATCTTTAAATGATATAAGCGCATTGTCCACATCTGTAAGAAGGAAACAAATCTTATATGCTTTATATTTATCACTGATAGTTTTATAAGCTTCTATTAATTCTTTTTCTGTACCAAAACTTTTGATCAGATTCAAAGAATTTACAATCACAAGAAGAAGTGGCTCCTTGCTGATATCAAAGTCAGCACTTCGCATCTTTTCTTCTCTTTCCTTCAGCCTTTCTTCAATGGATTTCATAATTCCAGTCAATCCATCCACATCTGTAACATATCCATCGACAACAGACTGAAGTCCCTTGTATTCTCCTTCCAGGCCATCTGCAATGTATATCTCTGCTGGTTCATTTTGCTTATTCGCATTAACCCTATTGATGAGATAATTGATATATGTATTCTTATACTTTCCTTCCGGACTTTCATAGAACGCATGAACAAATACCTTATCAAGCTTTATAGTCCTTCTTTCCACTGACTCATATTCCATTCCAAGAGGAATCTCATATGGAGCAAATTTGTTGCCAAACTGCTTAATAATAAAGTTTTCTGTAACTTTATCCGGTATCTCGGCGATGCCTGAAACATACTGATCCTTATATTTCTCGCTAATATGCTTCAGGAAGTCCTTCATGAGATTAATCTTCTCATATTCCTTCTCAGCAGCAAAAGCAAGATAATACTGGCATTCGTAGTAAGCCTTTTCCTTCTGAATAAGCGCTCTTCCTGGAATACCTGTCAGTTTCTTTCTACAAGAATCAAATACAACATTATAATCACTAGAGTCATTACAATATAGCGCAGTTCTCTTCGCAAAGTTCGCAAGAAGTTTGAAGCCTACGCCACTTCCCTGTCCTGCTGTAACTACAAATGAAATACCTACAGCTACACTGTCTCGACATATTTCTATAATAGAATCTTCATATTCAGAGAAGTAACTTCTAAACGCAATCCAGTTATCAAGGAATACAACAATCTGCGGAATATCAGACTGTCCCGACTCTCTATATGCGCTAAATGAACTGAGTCCTCGCTGAGCAAGGTATTTTTTTCTATATTGAATTGTTTCGTACATTAACTTGATAAATCCCTTGAGTCTTTCTTCATCTGAAGATGTAATAACACCACCAACATGATTAAGATTCTCAAAGTTTCTAAGTATCATAGATGCAAAATCAAGAATATAAATATTTACATCTCTTGGAGAATAATTCTCTGCAAGACCTCTTATGATAGTCTGAATCAGATTGGTCTTTCCATACTGAGAAGAACCTAAGATAAAGAAATTCTCCTGAGATGGATCAAACACTTCTACATACTGATTCTGTCTTGATGGATCATCTGTGATACCAATTGGAACAACAACATCTGTACCATCGTAGTAGAAACCATCCATTGTAACTGGAATACTTTCACTAAGCGAAGGCATACAAATATTTGGTAGTTTTTCTATATGGTTTTGGTCGCAATATTCCTTTATGTAATTAACTATAGCTCTTAACTGCGTCTCCCCTGATTCACTATTGTCAGGTTTCTGCTCATAGATTATCTTCCTCTGACCAGATAACTCAACTGCTGTTATCCTGAATTTCTTCTGATCAGAGATCCCATCTGTCTTAGATGGCGCCCCACTATATGCAGACTGGAATAACTGGAATATCTCATTATTTCCAACCTGAAGATAAGCTCTACCAGGTTCACGGATTTCAGCCGCCAGTGGTGACTTAAGCACCTCATTACTGTCTGTCTTATTCTGTACCTTGAGACAAAGTTTAAACTTAGAGTTACTCCAGATCTGATCACTAACTACACCAGAAGGCTTCTGTGTTGCAAGAATAAGATGAACACCTAAGCTTCGACCGATTCGGGCAGCACTTATAAGTTCTTTCATGAATTCAGGTTGTTCACTCTTAAGCTCTGCAAACTCATCTACTATAAGAATCAGATGAGGAAGTGGTGTCTTGGCCCTTCCTTCTTTATAAGCTCTTATATAATCATCTATATGATTAACATCCTGTTCTGCAAATAGCTCCTGCCTCTTATATAGCTCAGCCTTAATGGACAGCAGGGATCTTTCAACCTCATTTCCATCAATATTAGTTATGGCACCATTAAGATGTGGCAACTGCCTAAACTGATTAACCATACCACCACCCTTAAAGTCGATGATGATAAATCCAACTTCATATGGATGGAACAGTGTTGCCATAGAAAGAATATATGACTGAAGAATCTCCGATTTACCTGAACCTGTTGTACCTGCAACAAGTCCATGAGGGCCATGATATTTCTCGTGAAGATCAAGGCAAACAATCTCATTTCCACTCTTAACACCAAGTGGAGCAGCCATCGTATCGTAAATTCTTGACTTTGCCCATCTTTCTCTCAGGTTAAGATCATATGGACTCATAATGTTGAGAAGTTCATATAATGTAATATTCTTAGTTAGAGTATTTTCCAGATTAACCTCATCAACATAAACAGATGAAAGCTTTTTCGCTGCTGCCTCAACCTCTGTCTTGCTTACATGTTCATATACAAATGTCTGGATATTCTCACCATCGTCAGCCTTCTGTATATAACCGGTATTATCTGTATCGTTAAGATAAATGGTTTCAGCGCAGAATTCATTGGTAAATTCAGGATATTCTTCAAAGAATACAAACCTGAATCCCAGCTCATTTGCTCTCTCTATATACTTTGAAACAGGGTGATTGCTGATCAGATTTGATCTAAAGACAAGTACAACATAATCAGGATACCCCTCTGGAACACCGCCCATAGACTCTCTTCTGGAAAGCTCAGAATACAGGAATTCCAAAGTTATCTTGGCACTTTCTCTATCATACATAAAGTTACGCATCTGAGTATGCTCATTATATGTAACCTTAAGCCATCTTGCCCAGGAGAATAGACTCACATCTTCTTCATCCATTACAAGGAAAAGCTTTACATCATTATAAAAATGAGAAGCCGCAAATTCGATTATCAGATTCTTCTCCATCTGATAAAGCTTTGTTCTATTACCAACAAAACCGACAGCATTTACATCCTTAAGGTCAAGACATACCGGCATAGAACTTACATATGTATATTTATCGTGTATAGCCTCAGGAAAATCTTTAAGATCATCATCGCTATCTACATAATCTTCCTTCTTGAAGTCCACCTGACAATTAGACTTAACTACACCCTCACCTATACGAACCTTAAGGTAGTCCTCATGCTCCCTCTTCTTCTCAAAAAGTCTGCTATCGAAGTCCTTGATATATTGCATATAATCGCTAAGCTTAGGATTCATATAGTTGGCAACCTTCTGCTCTCTCTCTCTTAATCTAATAATCTCATCCTCTCTCTTTGAGAGATATTCCATATAGGTTGCTCTTCTTTTTTCTTCTTTTTCAGCTTTCTTCTTCTTGTCACGAACATAATTAATGATAGTAACTATAGTACTCATGGTCATAGTAGCCGCAAAATATATTACGAACACTCCGCCGCCACCCATAATTCCTCTAAGTCCAACCATAAGGAGCATACTTACCAACATCGGAGCTACTCTCAATAAGAAGCTTTGATCATCTTCTTCAGGTTTATTCTTTGGAGCCAACACCTCTGGAGTCTCATCCGGCATTTTAAAGAGTTGTCTAACATTTTTGATGAACTTCGGATACTTATAATGATTATTTTGATATTTTATATAATCTATCTTCAGATTTGTTAACAGCTTTGCTTCACGCGTTATATATATAGCATTATTTTCAATGCAGAACACATAACCTCTTATGCTTAAGAATTCTCCATACTTAATCAGGCCAATCTCACTTCCTGACGGAAATCCATTTATTTCCACGCCTAGTCCTGCTTCACTAAGGTCAAACTGATACCCACTCTGAGATCCATCCTGAATTCTTCTAAGAACCACCATATCTCCAACAAGATTAGGATCATCTATTCTGATGGTACATCCAACCTGACCACCTATGCTAAACTCATTTAATCCATTTACATTTATAGCCTGATCAAAATCTTCTCCCTTTGTATCGAATATCGGGAGAAAATCAACCATCATAAATTCAACATCGGTAGCATTGTAGTTAAGAGAAACATGGTCCCCAGCCTGCAGCGGACGAACATATTCTCTAAGTCCCGAATCCTTCTGAAGATAGATGGTTTCACTACAACTTATCATATACTGACCATCTTCTCTTCTATCAATTCTTACTACAAAACCAGATATGAATTTTTCTCTTTTAAATGCTATCTGACACGCTTTATCTGTACCAATAGTAAGACTACCGCTGAATTCATCATTCAGGGTAGTCTCCTTATAAATATCATTTCCATGAATTATTAATCTATACTTCATCGCCTTCACACCTAACTAAAATTTATAATCGTTCCATTTCTAACACCAGAATCTTCTAACAGTACATCCCCCCTGAGAAGTATTCTTGGTTCCTCTGTACACAGAAAGCATTCCTCCATATTACTAACATCAATCCCAAGTCCCAGCCCTTTGTTTAAACCATATATAAGCTCATTTGCTGTAATATCCAGTGGAACTTCAATATCGAACTGTCTATTATATCTTTTATCATTAAATATCATGATTACCGTTGACGCCATATATTCCCCTTTCTATTTGAGTTAAACAAAACGAATCAAATAATTTGTGTCAAACAATTTAAATCAAATAATCTAAATCAAATCATTCAATATAATTATTCAAAAACAGATATTAAATTCTTAAATAAAATAGAATCCTTTACGGTATCATATGTCAGTGGTTTGCCGTATTCATCTATTCTCTCCACAACCTCAAAATGCTTAGATAAGAAGCTGCTCTTAAGATAATCTTCTCGCATTTTAACTGCTCGATTGCATACGATCAGAACCTCTGCAGAATTATCCGACATGCTATCTATAAGAGTTTCCATCTGTCTAACCGCCACTTCATCCTGTGTTGTAACAAATATAACCTTGTCACATTCACTCATAAATTTCAACTTACTTTGCTGAATATCTGAAGACATTTCAACAATTATATAATCATAAACATTCTTCATTTTCATGTAAGTGACTATCTGCATATAAGTATCAAAGGATATCTGATAGGAAACCGGAAGATTTTTAAATTTGGGAAGATATTCAAAATCTCCATTTACTATCTCGCCATCAATTGTCTTTAATGCATTTTTCATATTGATTGAACACTGATAGCTAAACGAACTACTCAGCGAACTATCCGAATCTATGTAATACGAAAAATCCTGTTGTGGCACTGTGCTGATATATAGAACTCTCTTTCCCTTTTTGCGAAGCTTATAAGAAAGCACTAAGGAAGTGATGGTTTTTCCAGTCCCCCCCGCTACAGAATATACACCAATAACTCTAGTACCCTTGGCACCCTCTCCATCCATAACAAGATCAATACCAAGTTTCTCAACAATAGACTTCACGCTATAATACTTATAGATATATCCCTTTTGTTCATTATCTTCTTTATTGTCCGTGAGATAGAATATCTTTGTTTTGGAATAAGCATCTGGATGACTGATCATAGTCCCTTCTGGAACAATCAAAATATCAATCTTTCTGGGAATATTCATCAGTCTTTTAAATGAATTCTTATCAGAAATAAATTCAACACTTGCACTTTTTTCAACCAGGCATGTAAATTTGTATTCAATTACTGAAATGTATTCTTCATCAAATGACACAAACACAATACTCTTTTTAGCCATAACTATCCTCTACAATATACTTAACTAATGATTACATTAAAGCTTGTTTTAGCAAGCATTAAAACATCTCCATTATTTATCAAATATCGGATACCAGGATCCAAAATAAATCCATTTATCCTGGTTCCATTGGTACTTCCCAAATCTTCCACGCTATACACGCCGTCATCTTCATAAATGCAGCAATGCATTCGGCTTATAGTATTATCAATTGAAAGATTTCCATTTGCATCATCACCAGATCCCAGAACAAACATTTTCTTATTAATATTTATCTTTATATTACCCAACTCTCCGTTATGCTCTAAAACCAGTCCTCTCACCATTTGTGGAGTATCTTGACTGGTTTTTTCATCTGCAGAAGTTGTTTCCGATAAAACATGAGAATAATCATATTTGAGCAAATAATCTATCACATCCAACTCATTAAAGCCCACATTCATTATTGAATAATATGCACTATTGTAGTATTGACTACGAGTTTGAAGTATCACACCAAGTATTATAAGCACTGTATTCTTAAATCGATTTTTCCAATTGAGATTATCACGGCAATCAAGCTCATAATTAATTGGAAGCATCGCATACTTTATCACATTATTCTTAATATCATAGAATAATCTTGTATAGTCTATATCTATCGCATTAATACTTAGGAAATCATTCTTGCTGACTTCTTTAATCGAACTGATAAAACCATTAAAAGCTGAAACAAGATTCGCTCTGCTCACTTTTTCAATAACCTCACCAAGCATTACAAAGCCATCTATCCCATACATGAGTCTTATAGAATCATTATATTTCGTTTCAGTCATCAAAAGCATGTTCTCATGAGGTTTTCTTATATAACGCATTCCCAGCATATAAACAGAATCATTTCCTTCAAATGTATATGCTACATGATCCGAATACTTATTAATTAGCATTTTGCCTCCATATTAGTTATCACTCTTTAAATTCAAATTCTTCCTCAGCAAGTCTGATCAGATTTCCGCTAGCCAGTTTTACATAGCTTCCTGGCATAACTCTCATATTATTTACAAATGTACCATTTGTAGTTTCAAGGTCCTGTATATAAAATCCATCTTCAAATCTCATAATGCAGGCATGTTTTCTACTGATGTTAGTATTTCCAGAAACACAGTAATCAACAGAATCCAAAACAGATCCAATCACAAAGCTATTCTGATCAACCTTTACTCTTTCACCAGTCTTCATTCTTATCAATGTTGGATAAGTTACTATATTTTCAAATCCACCAGAGGAAGAAACAGCTGATTCATCAAAAAGAACCGTAGTTTCATAATTGGTATTATTCGGAATCATCTGAGAAGGAGTAGCTGCGATACCTCTATTGGTTGTATTAGGGATTGTTCCAGGAGTGATTCTATCCCCTGCCTTTAGAGCTTCCCTGGCAATGCCAGCTCTGTCGCCCTCTTCTTTCAATTTCTTCTCATACGACTTTTGATTACGGATATTTATCACAATTAATGCGATAATCACTGACAGCAGAATAACATCTATTATTATCGAAATGATAACTACCTGCTTTACGGAAATACCTTTCTTTTCGAGTCCATCTATATCTGTACGAAGATTATTAACCGACTCATTTATCTCATCCTGAGTATATTTATTCGGTGTTCCTTCACTTACTTTTTCTAATTCAATTAAAGCCTTTTCATAAGACTTCTGCGCTTTCTTCCATGATTCCAGCGTATAATCTTTTTCTTCTAATGTCTCAAATTCTTTTATGATCGCCTCAAGCGCACTATAATCCACTACAATCTGCTGATTATATGCAATGCCCAGTTTATTGAATATATCAATCACTTCATCAACCTGGAGTGCGTACTTTTCTTCAGCATTACCTTTATTCTTCGCACTTGCTATTGCAACAACTTCTCCCTCATCGTTGAGAAGCGGGAATCCAACTGGAATCTCAACATCTGAAGAATACTTAAAATAGTGAGAATCCTCTATCTCTGCCCAATCTTCAATCTTACAGTCAACGCGAGTCATATCCTGATTATAGGAATGAAGAACACTACCTTTATTAAATACATTACTTGATTCACAGAGTCTTATGGTTGTAAAGCTTCCAAGATCATCTGTCGGCTGGAGTATAGAAAGATTCAGCACTTCACTACTATTTACAATCGAAAGGTCAATTATGATATCATCTCTTAACACCAACTCTATAGCTGTTTTCACCTTATCCAGCTCAACACCGTGTGAATATGCCACTTCTTCTTTTTCAGTATCAGTTAATAACACTGTGTCACATGTTGATATAAGATATTTATCTGTATCTGAACCTACAAAAAAAGCAGTTCCTGTCTTTATAATATCTCTAGCACCTGTATCAGTGCAGAACATAAGCCTTATAGTTACAACGCCCTTCGTTTCATCATATTTTTCAGCATCAGTTGCTGTAGCTGTCTGAGGTGTACCATCAGTTGCTGTCCCCTCCTCCGCAGCATGCGAATCTATCTTGCAAAATGCAGTCATAAATATAATAGATATCATCATTAGATATATTAAAATCTTCTTCATTTAGTTATACTCTCCAAATCAAAAAATAATGCTTCTGCATAGCCTCAAAATCCATGCAAACATAGAACATTATATTATATTTTAGCGGTAAAAAAAAGAGCTATCATGAGCTCTTTTTTTGATATCCTTAAACTAATCTATCATTCACTTAGTTAGATTAGTCCTCAAGTTTTTTTATCTCTTTCTGTTTATCGGAAATATCATCCTTTATTCCATTAATTTTAGATTGAATTTCCCCATGTTTTGTAACTATATCCTCATATAATTGCACAACATCATCAACAAAACACTCGTATATATTTTCATTGAAATTCTTTTTTGTATTACCTAACCATCTTTCATCATCCCAATGGTATTTAGTTAGTTCATGTTCACTTTCTGCAATACTAGAAAAATCCATATACAGATTATATAGGTTTTCTGCTGCTTTCTGTAACTTATCTTTATCTTCATTTAAAGCAGTTATCTCACTATTTAACTGTCCTATTTTCGCACTATTATCTTTTTTTCCTTTTCCCATTTTAATACCTGCCTAATAAATTATCTTTTTCATCATATATAAACAATTGGTCATTTGAATACTCAAAGTATAATTTCCCTTCACTTGGAGCATCACATAGTTTCGTTCTATCTTCTCCATACAGATTTGAACGATATATAACACCATCCGAATATAAAAACAGTTCATCATTATTAATAGAATAATTTATAATCTGTTCATTATTATCGTTTGTCTTATATAACAGTTCTTTTTCATCTGACTTAGGATTATATTTTACAAGAACATCATTCTTTTTGTATTTGTATCCAGGATCAACAAATGATTGGTTAGATTCACTGGATTGAGCCAGCAAAAATAATTCATTCCCACTAACAACTGTGTGCCCTGGAGTTATTGTCCCGTCTCCTCCAGCAAGCCATCCGCTTTCAGTAAACACCGGATTATAAGCAGTTCTCAGTGTAAATTCTTCTCCACTAAGCTTTACAACAAATGTACTCGCCTGATCACTATAAACATATTCATTATATTCATAAGGAGTTACTCCATCCAAAACCTCTTCAGTCTTGTCGCCTTTTAGCTCAAGCACTTTAAATGAATTTGAATATGCATATACTTTATCATCAACTGATTTTATGCCAGCTATATCAAAATGATCTATCAGTTTCTCATTCTTATTCTTCTTATCAATAGAATAAATCTGATTATTTGAATCTGCATAAAAGATAAATTCACTGTTTAGTCCTACATATTCAATTATTGTACTGTCATTTATGCCACCAGCTTTAAATATTTCTTCCGAACCATCAGCGTTTTGAAGATGTATATCCGCTCCATCAACATAAAGGCTTTCGCTATTATTTTCACAAGTTAACCTTCCATAAGCTAAAGCATCATCGACTGAATATATCGCAATATCTTTATTATTCTCTTCATCATTGCTCTGATTCAGGCTTTTTTCACATCCGGTTAACAGCATCATAAGCATTAATAACAAAACAATCGCTTTCTTCACTACTTTCCTACTCCTATAATACTAATAACCTCTGAATTACCATTCTTGTACTTGCTGAGTACATCTTCTATTGAGTTTCCTTCATAAGCGGAACCATCAAATGTATTGTGTAGATAATACTTACCACCCTCATGAGTAATACTCATAGTGTGAACCTGCGAAGAAACTTTGTTTTTATTGTTATACACGGTAACAATAAATGAATCATACTTATTTTGCAGTGTATTATAGTCCATTTTATCCTCACCATCTACTAACATAGTAGTCTTATAACCCTGACTATTAAGATATCTGTCCAGTTCCATAGGAGAAGTTCCAAAATAACCATATAAAGTTACCCCCTTCTCTTCGAATCTCTTAATTAAATCAGGAAAATCAACCGGCGATTTACCACCATTTAAATACACCAAAGTATTGTATACTGCAATTATCTCGCAAGTATTATCCGAAGCATTCATTCGATGTCCTTTATACATCATTTTTTTATTCAACGCTTCAATATTCATGCCATATTCCATTAAATCCAGTAAATCCTGGTACTCGATATATCCTGTCTTAGGATCACAAGCTGTTTTAATCAACTCTTTCCATCGCTGCATATTATTATAATAATGATCTGCTATTATCGAACTTGGAAGGCTTTTAGCCAAGTTCTCAAACACTTTAATTATCGAATGATCATTAATCCAAGTAGGAATAAACTCATCAAATGTCATACTATCATCACTATTCAGCGTAACGAGTTTATAAACCAAAAATAGCGCAATTTTAACATAATCTGTCTGATCCAATGTTGTTGGTAATGAGTCAATTATAGCCATAAGCTGTAATTCATTATAATCATATGCATACCAGGAATTTTTTTCTTCGAATCTTAATACATCCTTACGATTATCCTTATTATAATCATCTAAATCTTTCTTTATTCCTTTAAGATTATTAAAATTATCATCCGTTAAATCTTTCGAATAGCTTGGACTTCTTAAGGACAACTGCGAACAATACGCTTTATTTAAAACCTTAATAACACCTTCAATTAGGTCAGATATCTTACTTAATTCACCACAGTTACAACCACCTTTTTGTGAATCCAAATCATTGGTTTTTAAAGCCACATGATAAACATCTGTTTTAATATCAATTAATTCTTTTTTATAACTATATTTACTTCCTATATTAACATCCAGCAAATGAGAAATATCTTTTACATAACTTGTATATTTATCATATGCATCATCAGTTTCATCTGTAAACTCAGTAATTTTCTTCTGTATTTCCTCCATACATTCTTCACTCAGTTTACCATTTTTATCACCTTCAAGATCAAAGAGATTTCCAGAGTATAATACCAACTGCGTATTATACGCAACTAATGCAGTTATCATAGAATCAACTGCAAAAACATATACATTCTCTAAATTTTTCTTTATATTTTCCGCTCCAGTTCCTGTCAGGTCAGCATCACATACAAATTCATATAATTTAGTCCTGATTGAATATAATTGAAGCAACCATGCGCTTATAGATTGATTTGTTCCTTCAACCATTTCGTCAATTTCAGATAAAACAATATTAAAACTCATTATATTTTCCCCTGTAATATTCTAGCAATTTTTTTATTATCCACCTAATCCTTCATCTATCGCATCCATCTGTTCTTTAGCGCTGTTTAACGCTTTCCCAAGATTAGAAAGATTAAAACAAAACTTTGACATCATCCCTTGTAATTCACCATACTGTTTTTTGTATTCATCAATCGAAGGAGATGTACTTTCCTTTACTTTTACTTCACATTCACCATTTTCATTAATTTCATCTCTTAACTCAAGTAATGCCTGTACCCTTTCACCAAATGCATCTTTATCCATAGAAAGAGCAGTACTTCCTCCGCCAGAGCTTGTTGACATTTTCCTTTCCTCCTAATTAACCTAACACTTAACAAAGAATAAAACTAAAGGCCTTCCACCAATAATGTGAAAGGCCTCATGATCACTATCTATTTCAACATATCAGCTATCTTTGCATCGGCCTCTTCGAAGTTGTTGCAAATATCATCAA
>CAMNGU010000072.1 GCA_946538525.1 uncultured Lachnospiraceae bacterium | reverse complement strand
ACACCGGCGAAACCTGCATCGAGGTAATCGGCAACTCCATCGAATTACTCAAATCCAAAGAACTTACAAAGCTTTGGAAGTCCATAAACTAAGTTTCAGGATTTATCTATTAACTAATCCCAAAACAGCAAAACCCAAGGAGGTAATTACAAATGAATACTAAATCTGTACATGCAGAATTGGTCTCCCAATTCTACAGGAATAATTCGTGCGCCCTTTTTACGGCAATTATAGCATCTATACTCTCTGGAACTACAGGACTCATCGTCTCCTGGATAGTTAAAGAATTAATCGATATAATCTCCGGACAAGGTTCCTTTACACTTAACCAGGTACTACTCATTTGTGCAGGATTTATCGTATTTGTTCTGATAATCACCTTGCTGAATTACATTTCTGAACCAACATTTGTCCGCCGTGCCATGAGTCAGTATAAAGATAAGGCATTCAGTTTTCTCTCTATGAAGAACATTTCATCTTTCCAGAAGGAAGCTGCCGCATCATATCTCTCAGCTCTGACAAATGACGCTTCAACGGTAGAACAGCAGTTTGTCGCTTCTATACTTCCGATAGCAAATAAACTCGTATCCTTCTTCGGAGCCCTCGCCCTCATGATCTACTATTCACCGCTCCTTACGCTCTTCTCTATCCTTATAACATTTATTCCTACCGTAGTTTCAGTAATTATCGGAAAGAGACTCGCCGCAGTACAGAAGGAAGTTTCAGACAGAAACACAACATTCACATCAACTATGTCTGATTGTCTAAATGGATTTAATGTCATAAAGAGCTTCAAGGCAGAGGATGAGATTAGTAGAATCTTTACTCAGGAAAACAGTAAACTTGAAGAGACCAAATGCCGCCTCAGAAAGCTCAGTGGACTGGCTGGATCTCTCGGTCTTCTCTCTGGTGCTCTTGCGCAGCTTGGAGTATTCCTCTTTGGTTCTTATCTCGCACTTAAAGGTGGCTCTATTACCGCCGGATCAGTCCTTATGTTTGTTAACCTGATGAACTTCCTTATACCACCAGTTGCTGAACTACCTAAGCTTCTAGCTGGTAAGAAGGCTGCAGACGGTCTTATAAATAAGCTATCTGATTCCCTTACAGAAAGTAGCAATTCTTGCGGAGCAGAAGCTGTAACTAAAGAAAATAATACTATAAGTTTTAAGGATGTTTCATTTAGCTATGAAGGCAGCGACAAGGAAGTCCTTCATGATATTAACTGCGAATTCCTTCCGGGCAAATCTTACGCAATAGTTGGTGGCAGCGGAAGCGGAAAATCCACCTTCTTAAATCTACTTATGGCATCTAATAAAGGCTACAAGGGTGATATAACAATCGGTGGAAAAGAACTGAAAAACATCAGTACAGATTCATTATATGAACTGATGACTGTAATACAGCAAAATGTATTCGTCTTCAACTCATCTATCAAAGATAATGTTACAATGTTCCATGATTTTCCAGATGACAAGGTAGAAGAAGCCCTGACAAAGGCTCATTTAAAAGAACTGATCAGTGAAAGAGGTACAGATTATCTCTGTGGTGAGAACGGTAAAAGTCTGTCAGGTGGTGAGAAACAGCGTATCTCCATAGCAAGAAGCCTGCTCAAGGAATCCTCTATACTGATTGCAGACGAAGCAACCTCTGCCCTTGATGCACAGACTTCTCACGAAGTAATAAATGAAATACTTAGTCTTGACTCTATGACTCGCATAGTTGTAACTCATTCTCTGGAGGAAGCACTACTTCGCCGCTATGACGAAATCATCGTTATAAAAGATGGAACCATAGAAGAAAAAGGTAGCTTCGACACATTAATAGATAATGATGGCTACTTCAAGGCACTATATACCATAACACAGTAGTTTCCAATATACTGTTTTCCGAATAAAACTTTACGCTAAGTCAGAACTGTAGCCTTGACGCTATACTCCTTTAGGAGTATAGTTGATTTAGGATAGTTATAGGAGAATAGTTTATGGTACGAAATATATTTCATGGTTCAGACCACATAATTGAGAAACCTATATTGGGACAAGGTAAACCATATAACGACTACGGTCTAGGTTTCTACTGTACTGAAAGTATTGATATGGCAAAAGAATGGGCTGTAGGAGAAAACTCAAATGGATTCGCCAACTGTTATACAATCAACTGTAAGGCACTAAGTATTCTCAATCTTTGCAACAAAGAATACTCCATTCTTCACTGGCTCACAATTCTTCTTGAAAATAGAGAATTTGACACGATTACTCCACTCGCATTTCAAGCCAAAGAATACCTGCTTGAAAGCTTTCACACAGATTATAGAAAATATGATTGTATTATCGGATACCGCGCAGATGACAGTTACTTTTCATTTGCTCAGGATTTCTTAAACGGTGCTATATCAATTAGACAATTAAATCGTGCAATGTTTCTGGGAAAACTTGGTCAGCAATTTGTATTAATCAGCAAGAAAGCATTTGAAAGCGTTAAGTTTACGGGATACGAAGTAGCTTATAATTCTGATTGGTATAGAAGAAAAGTAAGTCGCGATAAGCTTGCAAGAAGAGAATACTTTGATTCAACAAAGAACCGATTCGAAAAGGATGATATATACATCACACAGATTTTAAGAGAGGAGATAAAACCAGATGATCCACGCTTACGATAAACTATATCTGGAAAAAGCAAGAACATCCCTTGCAAGGATGTTCGATTTTGCAGTACACGATTTAGGGTTTGAACTAGCTGATTTTTTCAAACTATTTATTGTTTCGGGCTATGCGGATTTATTTGGAAAAGGCGATATTAGAACTATAGCCGGTTGTTCCGGAATCGAACTAACATACACCGTTTTGGATAAATGCAATATTTCTTATAAACGTGTAACCCCTAGAAATGATATGGACAGAAGTAGGGAATACTGGGCAGGATGGGCTCTTGCTTACTATCAGTTCCATAGTGCCCTTTCATTCGCATCTATAGAAAAGCAAGTCCCTATTAACGACATCGTAGCTATGTATAACCCATACCACGAAATGGATATACATCATTTTGTCGACCATATGAATAATTTAATTCACGCAAACAGACAAGAAGCCAACTTAAAACGTTTGCGTCTGTATGCAAAGCTAAGCCAAAGGGAACTGGCAAGGGAGAGCGAAATCCCACTCAGAACGATACAACAATATGAACAGCGCCAAAAAAATATCAACAAAGCTGGTGCAGATTATGTAATCACCCTTGCTAGAGTACTTGGCTGCAATGCAGAAGACTTACTTGAAAACCAAACTGATCAGTAGGCAAAAATAGCACAGTATGAATACTTAAATTTCCATACTGTGCTTATTTTCACTACCTCACATTTCAACTTCACTTGGCACAATCAGCTTCCATTCCTTTTCTTTCATATTTCCAAAACGAACCAAAAGAACATTTTCACCTTTATGCACTTTTTGAGAATTCAATGCTGAGAAACTATTTGTAAATCTTACCCCTTCTTTTGATATAGCAGTTAAATTTATTAATGTTCTTCTACCCATGAAGTGCATATCCAGTTCCTCGATTATGCAATCCGCCACTGTAACCTTCCCTAAATGGAAACTAAAAAATTCCTCAATGGTTTTTTTCGCTCCCCAAATAGTAAAGATCAAAGTACACGCAACTAATCCATAGAACACTAACGAAGTAGCAAACGAAGGTCTAACATAGAATGGAGCTTTTATATCAGAGATAATGCTATATATCGTAAAAGCAATAAGACCCAGATCAAATAATCCCACGAATAATATTACAATAAACTCTTTAGATATGAACTTCTTTGTAATCAATTCTCTTTCTTCTTTATTAGGTGCTCTCCATTCCATAGTTATTCCTCCTTTGATACCATTGCCCGCTTTACTTCAAGCTCATAAATCAAATATGATAAGAAACCTTATCCTTAATGATCAAACATTTTCTTCCTATCAATCCAACTTTTCTGCTTGGCATTAATTATATGCCTGAACGCCTGTGGAAAATCTGTAATTTCTCTGGCAATCATCATTAACGCCATAAATAATCCTCCACACATTGAATTAGCACTGTATATCTTTTCTTCTTTGCTGTTCGCATCGATAATACTCGCCCTATTGAATGGCGGAACATATGCCTTATCAAATTCCAAATCATCAAAAAGCATATCCATTAGTTTCTTAACCTTTGACTTATCTATTCTCAGAGATTTTGAAATAACATCCACACTTGCAAACTCACCATTCTTCAGTGTATACAGAAATGCGATTATCAAAATATTATCCTTATCTGATAGAATCCTAAACAAAGTCTGCATTCTGTCAGTGTCCTTCAAAAGTTCTTCAAACAAATCATAGTCTTTAGCTTTGTTTAGAAAGAAACTGATATCATTATCCTCTCTAAGTCCAAAATAATTGTAGAAAACATCATCACACATGATTGCTGCCATCTTTGGATGTTCCTTTGAATCCCGGGTAGGTGCTTCATAACTTTTGTTATTGACCCACAGTCCTGTCAGTATAGCCCAGTTGATATTCCTGATCAGGTCTGCCGTCTTGTAATGCTCATCAGATTTTCCAGTCTCTTCATATTCATTAATAGTTTCTTCATAGACAGCGTCAAAAACCTTCTGCTCTATAGTTTTTTCTCTGTCGCTTCTTCCGTACAGATAATCAATAGGCACATCGAAGAAATCTGCAATTGCTGGAAGCAAATCTCCTTCAGGATAGCTCCCATTTTCCCATTTTGATACTGCCTGAGGGCTAACACCAAGCTGCAGCGCAAGCTGCTCCTGAGTTACTTTCTTTTCCTTTCTAAGTGAATGAAGTGTTGTTGAAAATGCTCTTTTCTCCACGGATATTCTCCTTTTCATCAAACGAGAGGTTCATTTTGAACACTCTTTGGTTGACTTGGTTACATATTAACAATATCATCAGTTGAGCACAATGTAAATATTCAATAGATAGTTGAACCAAAGTGGAGAAAAGCCCAAAATTCTACCTATGGTTGATAAATATTGATAAAAAAACGGGAAGCCCCTAAATAAGAGCTTCCCGTTACTTTTTTCATTCAACAAAGAACCGATTCGAAAAGGATGATATATACATCATTTTATCGACCATATGAATAATTTAATTCACGCAAATAGACAAGAGGCCAATAATGATGCCCTACATCCATAAACATCTCCTACTTTTCACTCTTTGCTATGTTTTTGAAACAATTAAATAAATATATTCCCAATACTGCATTAAAGCCTACAGCAGAAAATGTGCTAAATCTTTCAAAGATTCCGAAGTACTCTGGCGGTACCGCGAAACTTCCAATGGCACCTGCAAACATAGTAACAAGAGCAACAACCGCCCAGAATCCTATTCCTCTCAATTCTTTCTTTTTACATCCAGTTATTATCAGAAGAACCAGCGATATAATTGAAAGAAGTACAACAGCTGCAGTTATAACCATATGCATTATCTCCTGAAAACCTGCTATATCCTTGCCTGAATCGCTGAGTGGAAACATCGTGTAACCAACTTGAGATATCCAATTCATGATTGTGAAAAGGTAAACCCCAAGCCTAAATAGTTTCGTCGATAGTTTCTTATCAGACACGTATATCGATACACATGTAGTACATACAATACTTCCAACAGCGTAAAATGCAGACAGCTGATCCCATAGCATTCTTGAAGGAGCGTCCATAGCCGAAAGGTCACTCGCTGCCATTGATTTCCAATCATACCCCGGAAATGCAGTAGGTGAGAATACAATTGCTACTGTATAGGAAATAAGTTGAATTACTCCCATAAGTCCAAGCCAATTAATCAGCTTCTTTCTATTATTTTCTTTGCTCATCTTTTTTCTCCTTTTCATTATTTCCATATATCCTACAGAACTCCTCAATAAAACCACTCATCATTTCCGACTTATTATCTAATCCTGCGAACTTCAAGTCAGACTCATAATCAAGTATTGCATGAACTGTCATTGCAAATGAAAAAGCTGCCGCATCAGGATCATCAAAGTGAGCTATTTTTTTTACCTCCAACGCATAAAAAAGGCTTTTGGTAGCATTTATCATAGTCTGCGTTTCTCTCGCCATTATCTCAGCAGCCACATTATTGATAGTTCTTTCAGACATGATAACTCTGTAGAAAAGAAACATGTCCGGATCATTTACCATACTTTGATATGAACTGACGGCTCCCATTAGAATATCTTTCAGAGAAACTTCAGATCCCAGTTTGTCGTAATCTATTCCGCCCACGACAGCCTTCTTTTTTGACATTTCCCTAAGTACTATGTACATTTCCTCTACTATCTCATCCCTTGAGGAAAAATGATTATATAGAGATGCTTTTGTAATCCCTACCTTATTCGCTATCTGCTGCATAGAAACTGTACCAAGTCCATTCTCAGCCGCAAGTTCAAGGGTTGCCTTTATTATTTCGTTCTTTCTATCATTCATAATATCTTGCCTTTCATCTCCACAAAAAATGATTATTATATCTTTTGCAGAATATATTACCATTTGTTCGGTATCTTACTACCGAACGGTAGTTTTGTCAAGAATAAAAAGCTCATTATTCTGAACAAATGAAAACGAGCTGGACAACGGTAATCTTACCGCCATACAGCTCGTCAATTATCTTAGGATATCTTATTTACAGAAAAAATTTCACACTCTCCATCCCATGATTATAAATTAATTCTCGGTCCCTGAATATCATTACTTGGTTTCATTTTCTTGGATTCCGGAAGTCTATCGGAAGCATTTCTATTTGTCTGCTTGATAACATCTTCAGTAACCATTTTCCTTAAATCTCCATTATTTAATTTTTCCCTAAATTCGGCAACACTAAAATTCTTACCATCAAGAACTTTTTTTCTAACCAGACAGTCGGTAACCGTCTTAAGAACCTCATTATATTTCATTCTTTCAGACTCAATTGCCTGTACGATCACTTGATTAGCCGGATCAACCAGTATCTGCTTTGTGATAAAATCACCCAGTCTGCCATATCTCTGACGAAGCGCCTCTTTACCATTCTGAGTAGCGGCGCCACCTTTTATAATATACTTTGATACATCAATCAGGTTTCCTTCTTTATCCTTCGTAATTTCATCAAGCGCACTTTTTATCTGATTTATTGAACTGCTGGTTCTCTTTTCAATATCTCGCCATTCTTTATGGAATCCCTTTTTATTCTGTTTTATAGTTGCAAGGAATACAGGATTCTTTGCCAGCTTCTCAGCTTCTTTCTTAAAAGATCCATCAGCAAGTCTACTCTTTATATCATTTTTTATTCCGGTAAGCCTGAGAACTGAGGTACCCCTTTCTTCTACATTATCGACTACATTTTTAATCAGATGAGCAATTGCCATATCATATGGATCAGTCTTTGAGGACTTTTCTATATCCATAAGCTTATTATAGTCCTTGCCAAGATCTTTCATACCCTTTCGGATTATTGTATCAATCTGCACTTTCTGCTGCGCATTTTCATTAGCACGATCAATATAGTAATCCAGCTGATCTCCTAAATCACCTTGCTCAATTTTATAGTTATCCTTTCTTTTAGGGTCAAGATATTTTTGATTAAATGCAAGATTATACTGGAATATCTGCAGTTCATTAAATACACGTGAATCTGAGAATACAAGATCATTCTTTAAGCTCTTTGAAATCTCTCTATATGTTTCTATCATAACAGGCATCTCATCCGTCGCCTTCTTTGACATATCAAGTCTAATCTGTCCCTCTTCATGCCTTTTATCAAAAATGCTTTTACGATTTTTGTAATATTCAGAAGATGCTTTATAATAATCCTTAAGCTTCTCCTCTCTTTCATCTATGGTCAGATGTTCATCTTCAAGAGCCTTAATGGCATTATCAAGGGTTCTTTCCATATCCTGAAACAGGTCAGATCCTACTACACCTATCTCATTTCTTACTGTTTGAGGATTTTTATTTTCATGAGCAGTTAAGAGCCTATCCTGAATACCCTTAAGATAATCTTTAATCTTTAGAACCCCTCCTGTATATATCTTGTAATCCACATTTAGTTCCTGCATCTCTGCAACTGGTTTAAAGACTGTATAAGTTCCATCTGCTTCAAGTTTTCCATTAGAATTAAATGCTACTTTAGTAAGCTTTATGTCAGCTTTTCCCACAGCTATTCTCTTGAGTATCTCCAGCTCATAACACTTTTGTCTTTCATTTTCCGGAAGATGTGCATACTTACCCTTCCAGAGCTGATCTGGACTCTTACCATTTATTTTTATTGCATCGTTTCTTTTTATACCTGCCTCTTTAATTAATTCACTATAATTCTCAATAAAAAGATTATTAAGCATGTGACTTACCCAGGACTTTCGATATATACCATCTGCAAAGGCGGGTATTCCGGTTATTCCATTTATCTTTTCATTTGAATCAAGGAATGCCTTCATACTTTCAGCATCGTCCGGAAGTTCTATAAGTTTTTGTCTTACATCACCAAAATCAAGTCGATCTATAAAGTTATTAGCCGCATCTTTATTTACATTTAAACTCCAGTTTTTCTTATATTCTGACTCAATTTTATTAGCTATCTTTTCTACATTCTTTTCAAATTTCTTGGTATTAATACCACTTAAATAATCTAAAACATCCTTTCGAGTGATTTTAGCAATAGATGAGTATTTAGCTGCCAATTCGGCGCGTTCATCATCAAAAATATCCTTAAATCCGTCACCCATAAAACTAGCGTAATAATTTCTGGTAGCCTCGGACATTCGGATAAAATTCTCAAGACTTCTTCCCGAAGCCTCTTTCATCGCATTTTTCATCAAAGCTCTGGAAAAAGCGACAGTATACATTTTAGATAAAAGACTATCGGTTTTAGTACAAGCAGCCAGATTTAAAATCTGACCATAACCACTATTAAACGGAGCAAATTGACTTTGAATATTGCTCCAGAAACTACACATATCAAAATACTTATCATTTCCCAGATGATCTATTGCAATTTGTTTACCTGATAATCCTTTTCCATCGGCAAAAATATGATCCTTTTCCTGCGAAAAATCTATATAAAGACCTCTCAATTTCTTTAGGAAAAACATATTCTCTTTAACCTGTTTAGGATCACTATAGTCTATACTAGGCATCTTAAGATCTTTAAATCTATCAGTAGCTTTATAAAGTATATCAGCCCATTTTTCTACTGTATCTTTATGCTGCTTCTCATTTTTTGAAGGAAAAAGCGGATTCTCACGGCAGAAATCAATAAATTCATCTACTAATTTTGCATTCTCTTCCAGTCTGGTAAATTCATTTACGCTAATTTCAGGATGAGTTCCTATTACCCACAAAGTATATATATTATTCAAAGTCGGCGTTCTGGTTGTACCCCATGCATGAAGATATATATCTCTATTCTCATCCAGCTTCATGAGCCTAGTCTGCCCACGTTCCTTTTTATCAGCATCTGCCTTCGCATTAATATCCAAATCTCTTATGATTTCGTCTCTTCTTTGCGGCGAGAGCCTCTTATCTACATATTTTCCTTCTGCCTCATCCCACTCAAGCATATCAGCAAAGTTTCTCTTTACAGGAAGATTCTTTCTCTGCTCAGACTCCGCAGCAAGCTGTTTTTCTTTCTCATAATTACTTAGATATTTTTTATAAAAACCACTTTTATTTAATGCATTATTTCTTTTTCTCTGCTCATTCGTGAGCCCAGGAAATTCCGTATTAATCCAGTCTTTTATACCGTCTTTAGAGAGCTCATTACTGTTCAACTCACCAACTGCTATAATATCTGCTTTTACTTCATCAGATAGATTCTGACTGTTAAGATACTTCATTCCTCCTTCATAACGCCATGTTTTTAATAAATCCCCTAATGCATTATCTTTAATATTCATAATAGCAAGTGCAGCGCTTTCAGGAGCTCTGCCTCGTGCCACGCGTCCTTCATTATATCGTTCAACTAATTTTTTTCCTCTTGCAGGATGATCCGGTAAAGAATTAAGATATGTATCAATATCTTCATCTTTACTATATCCTATCATTCTTGCATAATCTTCCATTGTTGTATTTGCTGTAATTGTTGAAACTTTTTTAACTAATGCATTATAAGCAGCACCCACTGTAAGAGATGCATTTATAGATGAAGTAAGATTAGCAATTCCACTAAGCCTTGTTCCCTCTGCATATGCCATTCTGGCCATATAATATGCCTTCTTTTGCCCAATCTCGCCTTCATTTTTTAATTCCGGATGCTCCTTTAATATCTCATCCCTTCTCAGCTTTACCTTTTCATGATTTTCATAAGTAACTGTTCCCAGCGTTCTAAATACATTCTCTATATCATTAATAGTACCATTCGAAATATATGTATTTATAAAATCATTCTTGATATCTTCATAAGCCTGTTTTTCTTCGTTAGTTAATTTATTTTCATCTTCAAGGGCTCCCAAATACCCAAAATTTTCGATAAGATAATTCATCTTATCTACCATAGTTGCAGCATTTGAATAACCAATCTTAATTCGTTCTACCTTCTCATCTGTAGTTAAATTTCCGAATATCTGTTCATCTCTTGCAACATAATTATTAACATCTGCCTGAGATACATTACGCGCTTTGGCTGCATCAAGAAGATTCTTAACCGGATGAACATTCTTTATACGGTTTTCACCTGTAACAACTGTTATGGAATCATGAAAATCCACATACTGATCAACAAATGCTGTAATTCCCTGAAGAAGTTCCGCTCTTTTCTCCGGGTTTATAATGGTAGTTTCCTGAATCTTTTTAAATGGCTGTTCCATAACAGCAAGCAGTTGACGTGCTTCTTCAGTTTTATCAGCCGAATATACAACTCCTATATCATTAGGATTTACCGCTCTGCTAAGCTGTTTGTGTATGATATCCAACTGCCTTAATAAAGTAAAATCCTCTTCAGTCCATCCCTTTTCAAGATATTTATATGAATCATCAATTTCTGTATTAACCAAATCACCGAATCTTTGATCGGCCCAGTTAGTTTTAAGAAATGTTTTTACTCCATTTTCTAAAGCTGTTCTGTTTTCAGATATATCCTTATCTTCTACTGTTAAACTTTTTATCTTTGCAAAGTATGTCTTCTGTTCATCGTTAAATACTCTGTAAGCAGCTTTAAAGTTTGTGATTTCTTCCGGCGTAATATTTCCCGCTTCCTTCTTCTTAATATACGGAAGAAATGTATTTATCATAAAATTCTGTCTATGCCTTAACTGATCTATAAATGGAATCCTTTCCATCATAGAATTAAATCTCTCATCGTCTTTAGAGTAGACTCTTTTTCCCTTCTCGTCTTCAAATCCTGTATCAAATAAATTGGATGGAAATGTAAGAAATGTAGATGAATAAGTCGTTTTAAACATAGGATCCATATTCTGAATCCTTGTATAATCATTGCTCATTACAAGATCAATATTTGCAGAAACCGCATCAAGAACCTTTCTATACGGAGATTTAGCATCCGGATAACTTTCCTTTATTTCATTGATTTTATTTCTCGCCTTAATAAGAATATCAATTAACTTCTTTTTATCTTCAGGATGTGAAATATAAATCCCTGTTTCAGTACTTGCAGGAATCAGTCCAATTCTATAAGGATTTTTTGACATCTGCATGTTTCCAAACAGGACTGCTGCTTCACCAGAAATATTTTGTAAATCTTTTTCATGTTCCGGGAATAATTCTAATATCCCACTCATATTAACAGCTTCATATACAGTGTTAAGCTCAAAGGGTTCAGTATGCATATTAAGAACTCTGTCAGCTTCATTTTCAGGCTGACCAGCATTCTGAACATTCTGCGCATCTACAACCGGCTGATTCTCTACTACTTCATTTTCTACTTCTTTCATCTTGCTTTTCTCCTTTTATTACAATTCTTTTTAGCCACAAATACATAGGATTGCTTAAATTACTTGTGTCATAAATAACTCTCTCTATTAATAATTGTAACAAAAAATATGCAACAAAAGCGCAACATTAGAAAAACTATTTTTTCAACTTTATATTCAACTTTGTATTCAACTTTGTATTATTGAAGCTTTTTTATATTATATTTCTGCTCATACTCCTCCAGAAAACTATTAAAAATCGATTTTTCTTCTACTCTCACCTTTTTAAGATATTCATGTGGATCGTATATATCAGAATCAGCTTCGATTATAGCTACTGCTATATTGGAACAATGATCTGATATTCTCTCATAATTATTTAAAATATCTGCAAGAATAAAGCCCTTTTCTATGGTGCAGTGCCCCTTCTGAAGACGCACAATATGATTCTGACGGATTGATTCCACCAGCATATCAATAACCTGCTCCAGCGGTTCAATTTTAGAGGCTTCGGAAATATCCATTTCTTTATAGGCCCGAACGGTTATCTCCATTATTTCATTTACAGCTTTTCCAAGAACTTCCAGTTCCTTTATGGCGCTTTCCGACATTTCAATTTTCTTCTGTGATATTTCTTCAGCTGATTTTACAAGATTTAGCGCATGATCACTTATTCTCTCAAAATTTCCTATTGAATGTAGTATTTTTGACATAGTTCTGCTGTCACTTTGGGACAGTTTTTCACCAGCTATTCTAACCAGATACGAGCCAAGTCTATCCTCATATACATCAACCTGGTTCTCTAGGTCAGCTATAGCTTCATTTGTTTCTCCGGAATTAATGAAGAGATTGTCTAATGAATCGTGAACCGCATCCTTGGTAAGTAGTGCCATTTCATTTGAGAGTTTATTACACTCTGAAATCGCCACCGAAGGTGTATCGAAGAGTCTTTCATCCAAAAATGCAATTCTTTTTTCAGGATCAGTTTTTATCGTTTTTGTAGCTATCTTTATAAGTAGATTACTGAAAGGTAGTAGCAGTATAGTCGTTGCAATGTTAAATATACTGTGACATAAAGCAATCCCCATAGGATTTATCTCTTTATCAACAAATGCAAAATCAAAGATAATATGCAGCACAAAGTATACCAGCATGAAAAATGCGGTACCAATCAGATTAAAGGAAAGATGAATAACTGCAACTCTTTTTGCATTCTTACCAACACCAATACTGGAAAGAACCGCTGTTGCACATGTTCCTATATTTTGCCCCATTATTATAGGAATAGCCATTCCATATGTTATATTTCCAGTTACTGATAAAGCCTGAAGCATACCTATAGATGCCGCTGAACTCTGAATAACAGCTGTAACTATCAAACCAGCTAAAACTGCAAGTATTGGATTCTTAAATGAACCTAGCAAGTTTAGAAATACTGGTGACTCAGCCAACGGTCTCACCGAACTACTCATCATTACCATACCATACATCAGTATGGCAAAGCCTATAAAGCTATTGCCCACATCCTGTTTCTTCGGTTTTTTCGAAATCATTAGAAGACCGATACCGATAAATGCAAGAAGCGGCGAGAAGCTTTCCGGCTTTAACATTTTTACGAAAACATTGTCACTTGATAAGCCAACAAGACTCATAAGCCACGCAGTTATAGTAGTTCCTATGTTTGAGCCCATAATTATAGCGACGGTATTCCCTATATTCATCAGCCCTGAATTAACAAGTCCCACAAGCATTACAGTCACAGCAGAAGAGCTCTGGATAGCTACAGTGATGACACATCCCATTATTAGCCCTGACAGCCTGTTCTGCGTCATCTTATTTATCACCTGCTCCATCTTATCTCCAGCGATTCTCTCAAGACTATGAGACATCTGATTCATTCCATATATAAAAAAGGCAAGCCCACCAAACAATGTAAATATCGAAAATATATCCATAAAATTCCTCCATACAATGATTCACACACGAAAACAAGGCGAACAATTTATTGTTCACCATACAAATATGTATTATGTATAAAGGTCTAGAGTTTCATTCCATCTTGATTATGAATATAAGACATGATTAGATGACGACTTGAAATCAAAGTCTTAA
>CAMNGU010000071.1 GCA_946538525.1 uncultured Lachnospiraceae bacterium | reverse complement strand
GTAAATGGACCTGAGAAAACTACAACTTCTTCACAGGGTATAGCCGGAAGTGTTGTAAGCAGTCTGTTTAATGCATAACAACTATATAATCAATATGTCATTCTGGGGATGATGATTCATCCTCAGAGTGACTTTTTAGGATAGAATATGACTCATCTGGAAGCACAATCATATATTATGCCATTTATTGAACACAAGGTCCCTCACGATAAGCAGGAGGACTTTGTTCTTCATATGAAGTCGTGCAAAAAATGTCATGAAGAATTAGAGATATATTATACTCTTCTTGTAGGCATGAGACAGCTTGATAATAAAGAGGAATTGTCGACGGACTTTAGTAAGGATCTGGATAGAGAATTAAAATCCCTATCTCATGGTGTTAGGAATAGAAAAAGCTTTAAGGTATCGGCCTTTTCTATTGTGTTATCTTCAATCCTTATTATAGGTCTGTTTTTCTATGCTGGTTTTTTGAATAAAATATATTCTTTCGAACAGTTTATTAAATCTGCTGAGCAAGGAGACTATTACTTTAAAGATTCCTTTGAGGGAGTAATGCTCTTGGAGGATAAAGATGAGGTTGAAGAGAGTCAAAAGATAATTGAAAGTAAAAATGTTTCTAATTATCAAAGGATTTTGGGCTATAAGAAATTAGTGAATGATTATGATAGATTAATGGAAATAGGAGAAGAGTTAAATAATGTCGAAATTACTACTGATTGATGGAAATAGTATTATGAACCGCGGATACTATGCGCTTCCTAAAACGCTTACATCTGCTGAAGGACTTCATACAAATGCATTACTTGGTTTTTTAAATATATTTTATAAAATATATGGTGAGGAAAAACCAAGTAATATTATTGTGGCTTTTGATGTTCACCAGCCTACCTTTAGGCATGAGGTTTATAAGGAGTATAAAGGTACCAGACATGGCATGGATCCGGAACTTAAAGAACAGATGCCGGTTATAAAAGAAATCCTTGGTATCATGAATATTAAATGTGTAGAAATGGGTGGATTTGAGGCGGATGATATTATTGGCACTTACTCCAGACTGGGCGAAGCTGAAGGTATGGAAGTGTCTATTCTTTCAGGAGATAGAGATTTGCTTCAGCTTGCTACAGATAACATTTTGGTTCGTATTCCGAAGACGAAAGCCGGACAGACCACAGTGGAAAATTACTATGCCAAAGATGTGGAGGAAGAATATGGTGTTACTCCTATAGAGTTTATCGAGATGAAAGGACTTATGGGGGATACATCTGATAATATTCCAGGAGTTCAAGGGATTGGACCAAAGACTGCTGCAAATATCATTCAGAAATATCATACTATTGAAGCTGTTCTTGAAGATATAGAAAATGTTAAGCCTGATAAAGCTCGAAAAAATCTTGATGCAGAAAGAGAAATGGCACTTTTCTCTAGAGATTTGGCTACTATAAAACTGGATGTTGATGTGGCTATGAATGTAAATGAGTCTAAAGTTACGGAGGCTGATATTTATAGTACAGATGTATATAATACATTTCTTCGTTATGGATTAAGGAGTCTTCTTAAAAAGTTTGATCTGAAGTCTGATGATAAAGAGCAGATTGAAAGTAAGATCGATATTAATCCAATCAATATTTCTTATAGAGAATTAGTTAAGAAGATTAATTCTTCTAATGAAAATCATATAGGCATTGGACTGACAGTGATTAATGATGGTGTATTTGGTGGTGCTGTAAGTCTTAAGGATGAAGTTTATATTATTAATTCACCAGAGATTACTGATATAAGAAAAGATGTTGATTCTAATATTGCTGTCTCCTTTATCAGTTTAAAGGAATTTATAAAACATTTTGACTTAACCGCTGATGATAATCTTTTTGATTGTTCAGTTGCATCATATTTGATTGATCCACTAGCAAATAATTATAACTATAGTTTTATTGCCAGTCATTTCCTGGGTGCAGAGCTAGAAGATGAGAAGCTTCTTATGGGAAAAGATAGCGTTAATATGTTTTCTTTTGGCATGGATAATTATAGGAAGCTTATATCTTATATGGCTTATACAGCTAATCATTCTATGGATAAGATTAAAGAGAAACTGGATGATTTAGGGGAAATGGAACTATATAAGGATGTAGAGTATCCGGTTATTTTTGTACTTGATTCTATGGAAAGAATTGGTGTGAATATTGAAAAGGGAATGCTGGTTGAATATGGCAAGGAACTTGATGTTCGTATTAAGGAAATGAGTTCTAAAATATATGAACTGGCAGGAGAGGAATTTAATATTAATTCACCTAAACAGCTGGGTGTTATACTTTTTGAAAAACTTGGTCTTAAAAGTGGTAAGAAGACGAAAAGTGGTTATTCAACAAATGTCGATGTGTTGAATAAACTAAGAGATGATCATGAGATTATTCCACTTATTCTTGAATATAGATCTGTTACTAAGCTTCGTTCTACTTATGTTGAGGGATTGATAGATAGCATAAAAAGTGATGGAAGAATACATAGTAAGTTTAATCAGACTGTTACAGCTACAGGAAGATTAAGTTCTACTGAGCCAAATCTTCAAAATATACCTACAAGAACAGCTGAGGGAAGAGAGATAAGAAAGTCTTTTGTTCCTTCTGAAGGTTATACATTTGTAGATGCGGATTATTCTCAGATTGAACTAAGAGTGATGGCTGCTGTTTCGGAAGATACTTCGCTGATAGATGCATTTAGTTCGTCTAAAGATATACATGCTATTACCGCTTCTCAAGTGTTTGATGTTCCTGTGGAGGAGGTTACTCCTGGGCTTAGAAGAAGAGCGAAAGCTGTTAATTTTGGTATTATATACGGAATTAGTTCTTTTGGGCTGGGAGAGGATCTTGGTATCTCCAGAAAAGAGGCTAAAGAGTATATTGATAAATATTTTGCCACATATGGCAGGGTGAAGGAATATCTGGATTCCTGTGTGGAGACTGCAAAGGAAACAGGTGTTGTAAAGACATTATATGGTCGTATTAGACCTATTCCGGAACTTAAGAGTTCTAATTTTATGCAGAGGTCCTTTGGCGAGAGAGTTGCTATGAATTCTCCTATACAGGGTACAGCTGCTGATATTATTAAGATAGCTATGATAAAGGTTTATGATGAACTGAAAAAGCGTGGACTTAAGTCTCGTCTGATTCTTCAGATTCATGATGAGCTTCTTATTGAAACTGCTCTTGATGAGGTTGATGAGGTGAAAGAGCTTCTTAGAGATAATATGGAGAATGCAGTTGAACTTGCGGTTCCATTATATGTAGATGTTCATACAGGTGATTCTTTGTATGATGCAAAGTGATATATACATTTTTTAAAGGTTGAGTATATGATCGTTATTGGAATAACCGGTGGAATAGGTGCCGGGAAATCAAAAGTTATCCAGCTTCTTAGAGAAAGCTTTGGTTTTGAAGTGTATGAGGCTGATAAGGTTGCTATGGAGCTTCAACAACCGGGGCAGAATTGTTATGATGAGATGGTTGCTCAGTTTGGTGAAAACATTTTATGCCAAGATAAAAACATAAACCGTGAAGAGCTTCGAAAGATTGTTATGGCTGATGTTTCAGAGCTTGAGAAACTTAATTCTATAGTTCATCCCGCAGTTAAGAAATATTTCTTGGATATAATAAAACTAAATGCTTATCCTGTGATATTTATCGAGTCAGCCATACTTCTTCAGGATGGATATGATAAAATCTGTGATGAAATATGGTATGTTTATGCCGATAGAGAGACCAGGAAAGAACGCATAATGCAGGATAGAGGATATACCAGTGAAAAAGCTGATAGTTTTATGGATAATCAGCCTGATGATACATTTTATAGAGAGCATTCAGATAGGGTTATAGATAATAGTGGTTTTAAGGATTTGAGTCGCCTGATAATCAGCGTTGAAGGAGCTGTAAAAGGGCTTAGAGAGGTGTATCCGCACCTATAAAATCGTTGATGATTTGATATATCTATGATATTATGAAGTTGTACTATTTTAGGGGAGTAGCACTATGTCTGAAGAATATAAATTATCCTGTTTTAAAACTTTTAAGATGTTCAATAGAGCGGCATATGCGTTATTGCTGATCTTGTGTCTTCTTACAAGAGGGTCTGAAATTACAAAAAGCAATTTCTTTATGTTCTATTATTTAGGCGCTTTTCTTTTTATGCTCCTTGCTGATGAATTTATCTTTAGACCGAAACATAATAAATTTCCATATTTATTTTTAGATATAAGAGTATATTTATACCCGATACTTATTGCTGTTGGAACAGCATTTTGTGATGTTCCGGGTGTGTTTCTTGTCGTGCTTTTATCGCTTATTATATATTTGACTTGTCAGGATCTTGTTTTTACTGATGTTTTTAATACATTTGGTAATTATGTTAAGAGAATTATTATTGGCTTTATCTGTGGAGCACTGATTTTATATGTGCAGTACAGAAAAGATATTACTGGTGTGTGGATTCTTGTATCTGTTGTTTCGCTGGTACTGTTTATATGTATGTTAATGTTTATTTATCATTCCCATTATATTACTGTATCCCATCTTGATGACAGATATACAAGATTATATTTTAAAAATGCTGATATGATATCTGAGAATAAAAAACTTCTTCATTTCCAGGAAAGAGTGGAGAAAGTAAATAGTGAGATTAATTATCAGAAGATAAATCTTACAAAGGCCAATGATGATCTTGCTAAGATTAACGAAGAAATCGTTTCTCTTATCGGTGTGATGAAATATTTCTCGGCCAGCTTTAATGTTGAGAATAATGCTCATAAGATGCTTGAAAATGTGGTTGAGATTAAGCAAACTGGGGCTGTAGCTCTTTATCTTGATAAGGATGTTTATATGAACGAAGAACCTTATCTAGAGGTAATCTCTGATAATGCAGTTGCTGAAACACTTCTTAAACAGGATATTGAAAATATTTATAATACTATTTTAAGAAGAAAATCAGTAAATCCACTGGTTATTTGTGATAATTATGATTTTAAATATCCATATCTTACAGGTGGAAATTTATGTAATGCAGTAGTGTTTCCGGCTTATGAAAATGAGAATATATATGGTGTTATGGTTGTAACATCCAGCAAATATGATTTCTTTGAAAATGGATATGCTTTTTATGAATCGTCTATAATGGACTTTACATCAGCTCTTATATCTGATCGGCTTTATCTTCAAACTGAAGATATGGCGAAGAAGGATGGACTTACAAAGATTTATAACCGTATCTATTTCAATCAGTTCTATCCAGAACTTAAGGATGAGGTTGAAAAATCTGGTGATGTATTTACAGTATGTATGTTAGATATAGATCACTTCAAGAGAGTAAATGATACATATGGCCATCTAGCAGGTGATGAGGTTATAAAGGCAGTTGCAAAGGTTGATAATGATTTTGCAAAGAAGTATAATGGAACCGCTGTTCGTTATGGTGGTGAGGAGTTCTTGCTTATTCTTAGAGGTAAGGGAGTTGAAGAAACTTTAAAAATACTTCAGGAAATGCATGAAATCATTAAGAATAATGTAATAGAGTTTGAGGATTTTAAGATACAGGTTAATTCGAGTATGGGTATTGCTTGTTTCCCTGAAACTTGTTCAGATATTCATGATGTTCTTGATAGATCTGATAAGGCGATGTACTATAGTAAGGAGCATGGCCGTGGAAGGATAACTATCGATGGTCGTGAAGGCGAAGAGTATAAATAGATTTTTATACTTCGCTAATTTATATAATAAAATATAATAGATTTAAATGTTTAGGTGTCAATTTATTTGGCACCTAAAATGTTTGTTGATAGGCTTTATAGTTCTATTTATCTATTGCTGAATATATTAAAAATGTAATTTATCGATATATCTTGTAACAAAACAGTATTATAATTTTGAAATATATTAATAATAATATTATTATGATGATTATGATTGTTTTGACAAAGGGGCATATCGTAAAATATAAAAATTTTATAGTGAAATGAGGAGATTTATTATGAAGATTTTAGTAATCAATGCAGGTTCAACATCACTGAAGTATCAGCTTATTGATTCTGATTCGGAACAGGTACTTGCTAAGGGACTTTGTGAAAGAATTGGAGCTGAAGGCGGAAAGCTTAAGTATGATAGCTCAAAGACTGGTGAGAAGAAGGAAAAAGATATAGATATGCCAGATCATGGAGTTGCTTTACAGGCGGTTATAGATGTACTTGTAAGTCCTGAAGATGGAGCTGTTTCTTCACTTTCTGAGATTGATGCAGTAGGTCATAGAGTAGTTCATGGTGGAGAGTATTTTGATAAGTCAGTTCTTGTAACTGATGAAGTAATTGCTCAGATAGAAGAGATTTCTGATCTTGCTCCACTTCATAACCCAGCTAACCTTCTAGGTATTCGTGCATGTCAGAAACTTATGCCGAATGTTCCACAGTGTGTAACATTTGATACAGCTTTCCATCAGACAATGCCTGAGAAAGCATTTATGTATGGTATTCCTTATGAGTATTATACAAATTATAAGATTAGAAGATATGGTTTCCACGGAACAAGTCATAGCTATGTTTCAAAGAAAGCTATGTCACATCTTGATAAAGCACCAGAAGATACAAAGATTGTTGTTTGCCATTTAGGTGGTGGTGCTAGTATTACAGCTGTTCAGGGTGGAAAATCAGTTGATACATCTATGGGACTTACTCCGCTTGAAGGTCTTGTAATGGGTACAAGAAGTGGTAGTATCGATCCTGCTATTGTACAGTTCATAGCTGATAAGGAAAATCTTTCTGCTGATGAAGTTCTTAATATCCTGAATAAGAAGTCTGGTCTTCTTGGTCTGTCAGGCAAGTCAAGCGATTGCCGTGATATTGATGCAGGTGTTGAAGCTGGTGATAAGAGATCTGAGATTGCATTTAATGCATTTGTATATAGTGCGGTTAAGCTTGTTGGTGCATATATCGCTGCTATGAACGGTGTTGATCTTATTGCATTTACAGCAGGTATTGGAGAAAATGATTCTAAGATTAGAGCTGCAATCCTTGATTACTTTGGATATGTTGGTGTTAGCTATGATAAGGCTCTCAATGATACAGTTCATGGAGATGAAGTTGAAATCCAGACAGCTGATTCAAAAGTTAAGGTTGTTGTTATTCCTACAAATGAGGAGCTTACAATTGCTAGAGAAACACTTGAGATAGTTACAAAATAAAGACTTAATTAGAATAGAATTTAGAATAGAATTTACTATTTAAATATATTGCTAAATAGTCATTACTGATAAATTTATTATGTTAATAAAATTTTTGTTGACAATTATTATTTATATCAGTATAATTGAGCAAGTGTGGTTTTAAACCAAGTTTCTCGTTAAGGAGGTGTATTAGAATGTCAATTTGTCCAAAGAATAAGATCTCAAAAGCTAGACGCGATAAGAGAAGAGCTAATTGGAAGATGTCAGCTGTTAATCTTGTTCCATGCCCAAAGTGTGGAGAACTTATGATGCCTCATAGAGTTTGTAAGAACTGCGGTTCATATGGAAACAAAGAGATTATCGACGTTAAATAATTTTCATTAGTTAATTCTTTAAGTTTAATTTTTGATTAATAATTTAAATGTTATTGAGCAGGTTTGAATAAACCTGCTCTTTTTCATGTGTCTCGGCGCGAAAAGTATTTAGTTGCTGACGCAACACGCGCCTCGCACAGCACATGTTGCAAGCAACATGTGAATTATAGCCATATTTTCTCAAAATTTCGTTAGTAATTCTCATTGCAAAAAATATGGATATGTTCTACAATGACTTAGTTGCGTCTAAGCCCGCAATGGTTATTTTATTGTGTTTAAACTCATTGTTAAGTGCATATATTTTTATATAGTGAATAGTTTTGTTTTTGGAGGTGCATAGTGGATAATCTTATTAATATAGTAATAGATACTATTGGTGGAGATAATGGTCCTGCTTTCTGTGTTAAAGGAGCAGTTAAAGGATTAGAGAATAATAAGGATATTAAGATTTTCCTGGCTGGTCATAAGGACGAGATTGAGGATTGTCTTTCAGAATATGAATATGATAAAAGCAGGATTGAGATTATTGATGCTACCGAAGAGGTAAGTTTAAATGAACCTCCTGTAAAAGCTGTTAGAGAGAAAAAGGATTCATCATTGGTTAAAGGTCTTTCGTATCTTAAGGATGGGAGGGCTGATGCCTTTATCTCAGCTGGAAGTACAGGTGCTATACTTGCAGGTGGTCAGTTTGTTGTAGGTAGAGCAAAAGGAGTTAAGAGAACTCCGCTGGCACATTTACTTCCTACTTCTGGAGAACCATCACTTCTTCTTGATTGTGGTGCAAATGTAGATGTTAAGCCTGAAGTGCTTCTCCAGTTTGCTGAGATGGGTTCTATATATATGAAGGAAGTTTGTGGCGTTTCCAACCCTCGAGTTGCTATCGCAAATGTTGGACTTGAAGAGGAGAAGGGAAATGCTTTAGTTAAAGCTGCATATTCTCTTATGAAGAAAGATAAGAGTATTAATTTTGTTGGTTCTATTGAAGCAAGAGCTATTCCATATGGAAAAGCTGATGTTATAGTTGCTGATGGATTTGTTGGAAATATTATAATCAAGCTGTATGAGGGACTTTCCAAGATGATCCTTCGTGAGTTGAAAGGCGCATTTCTTTCCAGTTTTAAGAGTAAAGTTGGTGCTATGCTTATCAAGAGTGGAATGAAGAAGACTTTGAATAAGTTTGATGCTTCAAATAAAGGTGGAGCTCCACTTCTTGGTTTAAAAGGTCTTGTAGTAAAGATTCACGGAAATTCAAAAGAAAATGAGGTTATTTCAGCTATAGATCAATGTGTTTCATTTGTTAAAAATGATGTTAGCGGTAAGATTATAAAGGGATTTGAGAATGAAGAAGAATGATTACAGTAAGCTGGAAGAAGTTCTTTCTTATCATTTTAAAGATAGCTCACATTTAGATATCGCATTTACTCATAAATCTTATTCAAATGAAAATCCTGATGATAAAAGGATTTCTTATGAGAGATATGAGTTTCTAGGTGATGCTATTCTGGAATATGTGGTAAGTAAGGAGCTGTTTCTTCAGTTTCCAATGAAAACAGAAGGTGAACTTACAAAACTGAGAGCCAGTCTGGTTTGTGAATATACACTTTCACAGATTACTAGAGAATATGGATTTGGTGACTATCTTTACCTTAGCCATGGTGAAGAACTTACAGGAGGGAAGAATAGAACCTCTATTCTTTGTGATCTTTTTGAGTCTGTTCTAGGCGCCATTTATTTGGATGGCGGTATAGAAGAGGCTGAAAAATATATTCAAAGATTTTTATTTGATGATCTTGAGCATCGTTCCACATTTTATGATGCCAAGTCTAATCTTCAGGAATATACACAGTCTAAGGGGATGGTGCTGGAATATCGTCTTATCTCTGCTGTGGGACCTGAACATAATAAGACTTATGAGTATGCTGTATTTATTGATAATGTTGAACAGGAAAGAGGCACTGGTCATACCAAGAAGATGGCTGAACAGATAGCTGCTCATAAGACATTGCAGAAAATAAAGAAAAAATAACTCTTAATAATAGATTAAAAATTCGAAAAAACTCGAAAATAACTCGAAAAAAATATCTCTAAGGGAAAATTATGTATTTAAAGAGCATTGAGGTAAATGGATTTAAAGCATTTGCGAATAGAATAGATTTTAAGTTCGAAGAGGGTATTACGGCTATTGTAGGACCAAATGGTTCTGGAAAAAGTAATGTTGGTGATGCTGTAAGATGGGTTCTTGGAGAGCAGAGTGCATCTAAACTCCGTGGTTCTAAGATGGAAGATGTTATCTTTGCAGGTACTCAGACAAGAAAACCAAGTGCTGCTGCTTATGTTGCTATAACCCTGGATAATTCTGATCATGTACTTCCTATAGATTTTAATGAAGTAACTGTAGCGAGAAGAGTTTATAGAACTGGTGAAAGTGAATATTTGATAAATGGAACAGTATCCCGTCTTAAGGATGTGGCAGCGCTGTTTTTTGATACCGGTATTGGTAAAGAAGGATATTCTATCATTGGACAGGGTCAGGTAGAACGAATTGTATCTGATAAGCCGGATGAAAGAAGAGCTCTTTTTGATGAAGCTGCTGGTATTGTTAAATATAAGAAGAATAAACAACTCACTGAAAAACAGTTAGAGGCACAGCATGTAAATCTTAACCGTGTTAATGATATTATCATGGGGCTTGAAGAACGAATTGAGCCTCTTAGACAGCAGTCTGAAAAGGCCAAGATTTATCTGGATTTAAAGGATCGTCAGAAAACTCTGGATATTAATTCATTTCTTCTTGAAGTGGATAAAATAAGAGGAAAACTTGATGAGAAGAAGAAAAATTTAGAGATTACAGAGTCTGATGCTGAAAAACTTCGTGAGGAATTTGACTATACAAAGGCTGAATATGAAAGACTTGAGGAAAGTCTTGAGGAATTAAATCAGAAGATTTCTGCTTCCCAGCTTCTTATTAATGAGAAAAGAATAGAAAATGAAAGAGCTGATGGTGAGATTCGAGTTATAAATGAGAGGATTTCATCCGAGGACGCTATTACAGCTGAGATTAATCTGCAGATTGGACGAATCAAGGATAAGATTGAAGAACTTGATAAGCAGAAGGCTAATCTGGGAGAGTTGAAAGATCAGGCTGATGAAGTCTTTAAGAAGGAACAGGAGAATGCTGATAATATCAGAGAACTTGTTAAGAAGGCTGAGGATAGCGAGAAGGCTGTAGCTGAGAAGATTGAAAATGCTAAAACTGATATTGTGGAATATATCAATAAAGGTGGTTCTCTTAAAGAAAAGATAGCTCGATATGATGCTATGTTGGAGAATATAAATCTTCGTAAGACCGAACTGAATTCCAGATATCTGTCTGATAAGAGTGAACAGTCACAGTTACTGTCTGATAAAACAACTTATGAAGAGGAACTTTCATCTGTAAATGAGAGCCTTCAGAAAGATAGACAGAGACTCTCTAAATGTGAGTCTGAACTGAGATCTGTTTCTGATAGAAGTACTACAGTTAAAAATGAGATACAGAAATATAGCCAGAATGTAGTAAGTCTTCAGTCCAGATATGAAAGTATCAGAAACCTTATTGAAAGATACGATGGATATGGTCCTAGTATTAGAAAGGTAATGGAAAAGAAGAGTCATAATAACAAGGTTATAGGTGTTGTTGCTGATATCATTTCCGTTGATAAAGAATATGAAACAGCTATTGAAACTGCCCTTGGTGCCAGCATTCAGAATATCGTTACTGAGGATGAAAATACAGCTAAAGAGATGATCTCATATCTTAGAACTAATAAGCTGGGTAGAGCGACATTTCTCCCGATTACCAGTGTTGTAAAAAGAGGTGGTGCTAATCCTGACGCCCTTAGAGAACCTGGTGTTATTGGAGTAGCTTCAGTACTTGTTAAAACAGATAAGAAATATCAGAATATTATAGAAAGTCTTCTTGGTAGAAGCATCGTAGTTGATAATATCGATAATGCCATTAAGATTTCAAAAAAATATAATCAGTCTCTTAGGCTGGTAACCCCAACAGGAGAACTTATTAATCCTGGTGGAGCTATGACTGGTGGTGCATTTAAGAATTCCAGTAACCTCCTTGGTCGTAAGAGAGAACTGGAGGATATTCAAAAAGAGATTGGAGATACCAATAATAAGCTTCGTAAGGCTAGAGAAGAAGATGCTAATCTCACTATGAAGAGAGAAACTCTTAGAGAAGAGAGGAATAATCTCAATAGTCTTATCAATAAACTTGCAATTGATCAGAACTCTGTAACCATGAATCTTTCTAATGTAAATCAAAAGTTGGAAGAAATTGATAAGAGTTTTGTCAGCATCAAGAAGGAAAATGAACAGCTGGAGGAACAGACCAAGCAGATCAATGGTAACAAACAGCAGATCTTCGATACAGAGAAAGAGCATGAAGGAGTTGTTGCTGATAGAAGGGCGCTTATTACTGAGTTGGAAAAAGAACTTCAGGATAAGAGAGATAAGAAACATCAGGAAGAGGATAATCTTTCAAATGCAACTATTGGTCTTGAAAATTGTCGAAATAGAGTTGAACGATTAGCTGAAGATATTGATAGAATTCAGAATGATATCAAACAGTATGAAGATGAGATAAAGGAACATAATTCCAGACTTGGATCTAATTCTGAAACAGTTAAATCACTTGAGAAAGAATTAAAAGATCATGAGCAGAATAAGATAAAGAATGCAGATATCATTTCTAAAGAAAATGAGAAACTGAATGCTTTGATTCAAGAGAAGGAAGATATTAATAAGAATCATAAAGATTTCTTTGGTAAGAGAGAAAAACTTTCTTCTGAGATAAATGGTCTTGAGAAGGCTGCTTATTCTTTGAAACTGGATATTGAAAAATTGGAAGAAGAAAAAGATAAGTCTTCTAACTATATGTGGGAAGAATATGAACTTACATATAGTAAGGCAGAAACTATGAAGGATCCTGAACTCAGCGATCCTGTTGCTCTTAAGAAAGAACTTAATGCTGTAAAACAGAAGATTCGTTCTCTTGGAGAAGTGAATGTTAATTCTATTGAAGAATTTAAAGAAGTGTCTGAGAGATATGATTTCCTTAAAGGTCAGCATGATGATATTATCGCAGCTGAAGAGAACCTTAAGGGCGTCATAGCAAATCTTGATAAAGCTATGAAGGAAACATTTGCCGAGAAGTTCAAGGATATTCAGGTTACATTTAATAAAGTATTCAAAGAGCTTTTTGGTGGTGGTACTGCAAGCCTTACACTGGTTGATGAGGAAGACCTTCTTGAAACAGGTATTATCATCAATGCACAGCCACCTGGAAAGAAACTGCAGAATATGATGCAGCTGTCCGGTGGTGAGAAGTCACTTACAGCTATAGCACTTCTTTTTGCAATCCAGAGTCTTAAGCCGTCTCCATTCTGTCTTCTTGACGAGATTGAGTCTGCTCTTGATGATTCGAATGTATCTAGATTTGCTAAATATCTGGACAGACTTACAAAACATACACAGTTCATTGTTATCACTCATAGAAAAGGTACAATGGAATGCGCAAATAGACTTTATGGTATTACAATGCAGGAAAAAGGTGTATCCACTCTTGTGTCTGTAAATATGATTGAAGATAAACTTGATGCCTAAACTTTTATGTAAAGGCTTACGGAGGAAATATGGGATTTTTTCAAAGATTAAAAGAAGGTCTGAAAAAGACCAGTGATAACATTGCAAATGTTTTTAAACCTACAGTTCAGGTGGATGAAGATTTCTATGATGAACTTGAAGAAACACTTATATCTGCTGATATGGGTTTTGAAACAACAGAAAAGGTTATTGATGACCTGAGAGAAAAGGTTGAGGAGCTGGGCATTAAGGATGCTTCTCAGTGTAAGGAACTGGTAATGAATTCTCTTAGAGAGCAGATGAATGTTCCTGATAATGCTTATTGTTTCGAAGATGCTAAGACAGTAATGCTTATAATTGGTGTAAATGGTGTTGGAAAGACAACTTCTATTGGAAAACTTGCTGCTCAGTATAAGAATCAGGGCAGATCTGTTCTTTTAGCGGCAGCAGATACATTTAGAGCTGGTGCTATCGAGCAGTTAAAGACCTGGGCTGAGAGAGCTGAGGTTGATATTATTGCTCATGAAGAAGGTGCTGATCCTTCTGCTGTTGTACATGATGCAGTTAAGGCTGCAAGAGCTAGAAAGACAAATATTACTCTTATTGATACAGCTGGTAGACTTCATAACAAAAAGAATCTTATGGATGAGCTTGCAAAAATGAGAAGAGTAATCTCAAAGGAATATCCAGAGTGTTATGTTGAGACACTTATTGTTCTTGATGGTTCAACTGGACAGAATGCTTTAGAGCAGGCTAGACAGTTCTCAACGGTTACTGAGATAAATGGTATCATTCTTACTAAGCTTGATGGTACTGCAAAGGGTGGTATTGCTGTTGCCATTCAGTCAGAGCTTAAAGTTCCTGTTAAGTATATCGGTGTTGGCGAAAAGATTGATGACCTTCAGAAG
>CAMNGU010000070.1 GCA_946538525.1 uncultured Lachnospiraceae bacterium | reverse complement strand
TTTCCTGCAAGCAGGAACGCATTTTGACTTTTGACACTTATGTCATATTATATAAGCTTTGTAAGGATTTCATTACTTCTTGAAACAAATCTTGTAAGTTCTTCAGCTGTAAGAGGCTTATTTGCAAGAACAGCAAGATCATAAAGCTGACAACAAATTGTTGGAGTAATATCCTCATCAGGGTTATCCAGCACATATTTTACAAGCTTGTTATTTGAATTAAGTACAAGTGTTTCTGTATCCTGTCCGAAATTCATACCCGTTCCGCCCATTCCAGCTTCTGAGTACATCTTCATCATCTCGGCCATACGACGATCTGCTTCAGACTGTGTAAGCATTGAAGAAACATTTTCATCCTTAAGTGATTCAACCTTAATCTTGATATTCTCAACACCAAGAGCCTTTTTAAATGTCTCTGTAAGGGAATCCGTATATTTCTTCTCATCCTCTTCTGAAAGAGCTTCTCCCTTGAAGTTAGCACTAACATCCGAATCAATACGAGCAAACTTTACTTTATCATCGCGAGCTTCCATCATAGTTATATAAGGATTATCAATATTGTGTGTAAGATAGATTGCATCTATATTCTCATCCTTAAACATCTGGATATATCTAGCCTGTGTCTCAGCATCTGAAACATAGAATACCTGATTCTCATGTGTATCTTTAGCAGCCTCAAGATATTCAGGAAGTGTAATATATTTATCCTCAAGATTCTTAAAGATCATATACTCCTTCATCTTTTCATCAAACTTATTATCTCTTAGACAACCAAACTTGATAAATGGACTTAAGTCATCCCAAAGGCTTTCATATCTTTCTTTATCATTCTTATACATACCAATAAGTTTATCTGCAACTTTCTTGGTAATGTAATCAGAAATCTTTGCAACAAAACCATCATTCTGAAGTGCTGATCTTGAAACATTAAGTGGAAGATCAGGACAATCAATAACACCCTTTAAAACAAGAAGGAATTCTGGGATTACTTCCTTAATATTATCCGCAACAAATACCTGATTGTTATAAAGTTTTACCGTACCCTCAAGTTTATCCATATTAGGATTAAGTCTTGGGAAGAATAATATTCCCTTAAGATTAAATGGGTAATCCATATTCAAATGGATCCAGAATAAAGGCTCTTTAAAATCAAGGAAAAGATGCTGATAGAAATCAATATAGTCTTCATCCTTACAATCTGATGGAGCTTTTGTCCAAAGAGGATTAGTATCATTTAAAGGCTTTGGTTCATCCTTTGAAGTATCTTCTGTATCTTCGGATTCTTCTTTTGAATCTTGTTTTGAATCTTCTTCAGACTCTTCATCTTCAGCATCTTTTGATTCAGAAGGTCCACCAATAAGATCATCCTCTTCTGCCTGAGCTTTCTTCTTTGCAGCCTTTTTCTTATCTTTAACTACCTTAGCTTCAGCTTCAATTTCCTTTTCAGCTTCCTCTTTTGCCTTATCTTCATTTATATAGTAAATCTCAACAGGCATAAATGAACAATATTTATTGATTACTTCTTTTACCTTATACTCATTTGCAAATTCCAATGAATCCTCAGAAAGGTAAAGAGTAATTGTCGTTCCTCTTTCAGTACGACTACTTTCACTCATCTCGTATGTAAGACCACCTTCGCTCTCCCAATGAACAGCTTCAGCTCCATCCTGATATGAAAGTGTATCAATTGTAACTTTATCAGCTACCATAAATGCAGAATAAAATCCAAGACCGAAATGTCCTATAATCTGTTCGCTCTGATCTTTATCTTTGTACTTCTCAAGGAAATCTGTTGCACCTGAAAATGCAATCTGGTTAATATACTTCTCAACCTCTTCAGTTGTCATACCAATACCATTATCTTCAAATGTAATAGTCTTTTCCTTAGGACTAGAAAAAACATTTACTCTGAACTTTGTTCCATCTTCAATAGACGCTTCACCCATGGAATCAAGTCTCTTCATCTTGGTTATAGCATCTACACCATTTGAAATGAGCTCTCTAATGAAGATATCATGATCTGAGTATAACCACTTTTTGATAATTGGAAAAATATTCTCGCTATCGATTGATAAATTTCCTTTTTGAATTGCCATAATAAACGCCTCTCTTCTTATAAATTTTTAGAAATATTTTAATTATTATATTTTTTCCATGTGATAAAAACCACATAATAATCAAAAGCCGATACCATTCACTGGTACCAAATATAGATGATATCGCTTAAATATATAAAAGTCAATAAAAAATTAGCACTCTTTGCAATAGAGTGCTAACAAAATCGTATTTTAAACAAAAATAGATCCCGGACAATTTGTACGGGATCTAAGGTGAAAGGATGGTTTTTTAAAGTATTATTATAACTCTCTCATTTGATGATATTATAATAACACATCTTTTGTAATAAATCAACAATTTATTTAGGTAATATTGCACAAATATTCAGTTTAAAAAGCCTGTAAAAAGCGGTTTTAGGGAGTAAAAATCACTAAAACATAATTTTTTATATGTTATGTAAACCATTTTATTATATTTTTTTTGTTCGATAAGCCATTTACTTTTTAGTTTTCATCTCCGTTTTATTTGTCTTATCTTTGTCATTTGCTTTTTACCAGCTTCTACTTTAAAAAAGTGCCCTTGTTTTTCACTTGATACCACAGCCATAATGTATTAAACTACTTACGGGATTATTCAGGTTTTATAGTCATGCACTTGAATAATCATACTAAAAACGAAAGAGGTAATAATATGGCACAACTTTGGGGAGGCCGTTTCACTAAAGAAACAGACCAATTAGTATATAACTTTAATGCTTCAATATCATTTGATCAGAAGTTTTATAAACAGGACATTAAAGGTAGTATTGCTCACGCTACAATGCTTGGCGAAACCGGAATCATCACAAAGGAAGAATCTGCAAAAATAATCGAAGGGTTAAATGGAATCCTTGCCGATGTGGAAGCAGGAAATCTTGAGATTTCTTCAAAATACGAAGACATCCATAGTTTTGTCGAAGCTACTCTCATCGATCGTATTGGAGACACAGGTAAAAAGCTCCATACAGGAAGAAGCCGTAATGATCAGGTTGCTCTTGATATGAAACTCTATACAAGAGATGAAGTCGTAGCAATAAAAGAGCTCATTAAAGAGCTTCTTCTTACACTTCATAAACTTATGAAAGAAAATCTTGATACTTATATGCCTGGTTTCACTCATTTACAGAAAGCACAACCTGTTACATTTGCTCATCATGTTGGCGCTTATATGGAAATGTTTAAAAGAGATTATGATAGACTTTCAGATATATACGACAGAATGAACTACTGCCCACTTGGTGCAGGCGCCCTTGCAGGTACAACATACCCACTGGATAGAGAACTTACAGCTAAGCTCCTTGATTTCTATGGTCCTACTCTTAATAGCATGGACTCTGTTTCAGATAGAGATTACCTTATAGAGCTTCTTAGCGCAATGTCTACTATCTGCATGCACTTATCAAGATTCTCAGAAGAAATCATCATATGGAATTCAAATGAATATCAGTTCATTGAGTTAGATGACTCATATAGTACCGGAAGTTCTATAATGCCTCAGAAGAAGAATCCAGATATCGCTGAACTTGTCCGTGGTAAAACAGGTCGTGTTTATGGAGCACTCATCTCCCTTCTCACCACAATGAAAGGAATTCCTTTAGCATATAACAAGGATATGCAGGAAGATAAAGAGCTTACTTTCGATGCTATGGATACAGTTAAGGGATGTATCGCACTCTTCAATGGAATGATCAGCACTATGAAACTCAATAAAGACAAAATGAAAGCCAGTGCTATGAATGGATTCACCAATGCAACAGATGCAGCTGACTACCTTGTAAAGAATGGAGTTCCATTTAGAGATGCTCATGGTATCATAGGAAAGCTTGTACTCTATTGTATAGATAATAACAAAGCAATCGACGAACTCACACTAGAGGAATTAAAAGAGATTTCTCCTGTATTTAAGGATGATATCTACGATGCTATCAGTCTTGAGACCTGCGTAGAAAAGAGAAACACTATTGGCGCTCCTGGTCCTGAAGCAATGAAACAGGTAATCGAAATAAACGAAAAATTCCTGAGTAATATTTAAGTAAAGACTATAAATCAAAAAGCAAAATAATAAGTCAAAACAAAAAAACATAAAAACCAAAAATAACACTTAAACAATAATTTATGAGCAATAAAAAATCTTCGCTAACTACCGCTTGGCTTTAATACCAATTGGAGTAGCGAAGATTTTTTTCTCACCCTATATATATACAAATAAATGATTATTATCATCTAATTGCTAACTAAGAAAAATTTAATAAAATTATTTAACCCAATACTTAAACTCTTCATCACCAAGTCTGATATTATCATCATTTGAGAGCATTATCTCAACTCCTGGCTGAAGCAGCTGACCATTGATAAATGTATGGTTTGTAGATGCATTATCTCTTATATAGCATTCACCATTACTAATTCTAAAGATAGCATGTTTTCTACTTACCTTCTTATTATCTACTATCTGATAATCACAGTTTACAGATTTACCAACCATAAACTCCTTATGCAGAATAGGAATAAGTTCATTTGTCTTAACTCTGACAAGATATGGAACCGGGTTATTGTATGTCTCAGATGTAGTCTTAAGCTGAGTATCTTCTACAGGTTCACTAATACCCTTATCCTCATTTATGCTATGCTGCTGTAATGCAAGAACATATTTATAAAAGTCTTCCAGATTGAACATCAGCTTACTATCAAGGAAATTAAGTATATCCTCTACGCAATTCACTGAAGCATATCCGGCAAAACGACACTTTTCTATAAATGTCTGTATAAATTCTGTTACATTACAATCCGCAAACTTCTTATTTACAGGCATGTATAATAGCTGAATATCCATTGTAGAAAGTTCAATATACATATAATGCACATTAAGAAGCAGCTTATTAAGTGGCATATTATTCTCAGAGAAATAAATCAACTGATTTAGTATATTTGAAAGGATTGAAAGAAATTCACCCTTATATAATTCTTTTCTAAGAAACTGTTCCAAAGGAAGTGTTGCCGGTACTTTGAACTGAAGTGCACGTACGCCATCAATAGCAACACATGTACATTTTGTACGATTCCCCACGAATTCGTAGTTGTACATTGTCATCTCATACTGATCAATTGGAACATCCTCTTCCAACTTGAAATTAAGTGTGAATTCATCATAGCTCTGGTTTAAATTATCTTCCACACCTAAACCTCCCATACATTTGTTTCATATATTTATATACTAACATTTATGTAAAGTAATTTCAATAATCATTTGCTAATACGGGTAGGATTCACAAGTTTGAAAAAGCAAATTAATCTACATATTCTACGCTAGAAAGAAGTTCCTTCTTAACCTCATAAAGCTTCTGTGAAAGATCAAGATAATGAGTATGTGGATTATAGAATCTCTGCTCCTCTTCCCATATCTCATCCTTAAGCTGTTTCTTTACGAAAGCCTGAATTTCTTTAAGAGTTGGCTTCTCATACACAAGTTCGCCATCCTTGAAGATTGTTACCTGAAGTGGCTTTACATCCACATTTCTAAACTTCATATTCTTCCAAGGCTGCTTTGGATCCACAAATGCATAAGATTCACTGAAGTCTGGCTGCTCATCTTCAAGAGTAAGAAGGTCTGCGATAGCATAGCCTGTCTTCTGGCTATAAACACGATATGCTTTCTTCTTTCCTGGATTAGTAATCTTCTCTACATTCTCAGAAATCTTAATCTTTGGTACATATGTATCGCCTTCTTTAACAGCAACAAGCTTATATACACCACCAAATACAGGATCAGACTTAGAAGTGATCATTCTCTCACCTACGCCATAAGAATTGATTCTTGCGCCCTGTTTATTAAGAGAATCAATAAGGTACTCATCAACGCTATTAGAAACAACAACTGAGCAGTCATTTAATCCCTCAGCATCCAGCTGTCTTCTGATAGCCTTTGAGAAGTAAGCCAGGTCTCCACTATCAATACGAACGCCCTTAAGTCTCTTGCCCATTGGTTCAAGTACTTCATGTGCTACCTTAATAGCATTTGGAAGTCCACTCTCAAGAATATCATATGTATCTATTAAAAGTACGCTGTTATCTGGATATATTTCAGCATAAGCCTTAAATGCTTCATACTCTGATGGGAAAAACTCAATCCAGCTATGAGCCATAGTACCAACAGCTGTAACACCAAACTGCTGATCAGCCATAACTGTAGCTGTTGTATTAACTCCTCCAATGAAGCAGGCTCTTGTTCCCCATACAGCTGCATCAGGTCCCTGTGCTCTTCTAGCACCAAATTCCATAACCACAGCATCACCAGCAGCTCTTGCTATTCGATTAGCCTTTGTTGCAATAAGTGACTGGAAGTTAATGCAGATAAGAAGCATAGTTTCAATAAGCTGTGCTTCAATAATAGGTGCTGTAACAGTAACAATAGGAATATTAGGATATACTATAGTTCCTTCAGGAACAGCCTCAATAGTACCAGTAAACTTAAAGTTTCTCAGATACTCAAGGAAGCCCTCATCGAACATATTTCTACCTCTAAGGTATTCAATATCATCATCAGTAAACTTAAGCCCCTGAACATAATCAATAAGCATTTCAAGACCGGCACTTATAACGAAGCCCCCTTCATCAGGATTAGTTCTGTAAAACATATCAAATACAGCAACCTTGTCCTTATTTCCGGTCACATAATAACCATTTGCCATTGTCAGCTCATAAAAATCCATAAGCATTGTTAAATTTCTCATATTAATTACCTTCTTTCTATTAGATAACAATTAGATAATAATTAGACAATAATTAGATATATAACATTTATAAAATATTTAGATAACATTAATAATTATTTTCTACTGTCTCTCTTTCTAAGACGAGAATCAAGTATCTTCTTACGAATACGAAGATTTTCTGGTGTTATCTCAAGCAGCTCGTCTGTATCAAGGAAATCAAGACACTGCTCCAGTGAAAGCTGTTTTGGTGGTACAAGTTTAAGAGCTTCATCTGCACCTGATGAACGAGTATTAGTAAGATGCTTAGTCTTGCAGACATTAACCTCGATATCCTCTGAACGACCAGTCTCTCCAACAACCATTCCAGCATAAACATCAACACCAGGGCCAATGAACAGTGTACCCCTTTCCTGAGCATTAAACAAGCCATAAGTTACTGAAGTACCTGCTTCGAAAGCTATAAGACTTCCATTAGAACGATAGTTCATATCACCCTTATAATAATCATATCCATCAAAAATAGTATTAATCACACCATTTCCCTTTGTAGCTGTAAGGAAATCACCACGGAATCCAATAAGTCCTCTAGATGGAATTCTGAACTCAAGTCTTGTATTACCACTATTTACTGTAGCCATGCCAACAAGCTCACCCTTTCTTGTACTGAGCATATTGATAACTGTACCAGCAAATTCTTCAGGCACATCGATAACAGCCATCTCATATGGTTCCTCTTTCTTACCAAGATCATTTGTCTTGTAGATAACCTCAGCCTTACTTACAGCGAACTCATAGCCTTCTCTTCTCATATTCTCAATAAGAACAGATAAATGAAGCTCACCACGACCAGAAACCTTGAAACAATCTGTAGACTCTGTATCCTCAACTCTTAAAGATACATCAGTATTCAGCTCTCTATATAATCTATCTCTAATCTGACGGCTTGTTACGAACTTTCCTTCCTTACCTGCCAGAGGAGAATCATTTACAAGGAAATTCATAGAAATTGTAGGCTCAGTAATCTTCTGAAATGGAATTGCATCCGGCTGGTCTACTGAACAGATAGTATCTCCTATCTTCAGATCTGCTATACCTGAAACAGCAACGATAGAACCAACAGTTGCCTCATTTACATCCACCTTTGAAAGACCATCGTACTCATAAAGCTTTGAAATCTTAACCTTTTCTTTACGGTCAGGCTCATGATGATTAACGATAAGCACTTCCTGATTTACCTTAATGCTACCATTATCAACCTTACCTACACCTATACGACCTGTATATTCATTATAATCAATTGTACTGATAAGAATCTGAGTTCCTCTATCAGGATCACCTTCAGGAGCTGGAATAGACTTGATGATAGTCTCAAAAAGAGGTTTCATATCTGTTCCTCTCTCATCAGCTGTATAAGAAGCTACACCATCTCTAGCTGAAGCATATACAAAAGGACAGTCAAGCTGCTCTTCAGTAGCATCAAGATCTAGAAGAAGCTCAAGAACCTCTTCCTCAACAGCTTCAGGTCTTGCATCTGGTCTATCTATCTTATTTACACATACAATAACTGAAAGATTAAGCGCAAGTGCCTTCTGAAGGACGAATCTTGTCTGAGGCATAGGACCTTCAAATGCATCAACAACAAGAATAACACCGTTAACCATCTTCAAAACTCGCTCAACCTCTCCACCGAAATCCGCATGTCCAGGTGTATCGATAATATTTATCTTTATGCCATTGTAGAAAACAGCTGTGTTTTTAGAAAGAATAGTGATACCTCTTTCTCTCTCAATATCATTTGAGTCCATTACTCTCTCAGCCACTTCCTGATTCTCACGGAATACGCCGCTCTGACGGAGAAGTCCGTCTACAAGTGTTGTTTTACCATGATCTACATGGGCAATAATAGCTACATTTCTGATATCTTCTCTTACCATAATTATTCATTTCTCCTAAATCTTTTTGTTTCTATATACCTTATATCTATCGGCTTCCATAAGCCTTAATATTAGACCTGCTCAACTCATGCTTATTCTTATCTACCTGAGCAACACAGAATTGATCACCAACTTTTGGCATATCTTTAACATCCTCCGGCAGGATCATAAGGGTATTATTATCAACGAATAATGTATTCTGCCGTTCATCATTTATCAGTATAGTTGAAAATTCAGTGAAATTCTCACCCTTTATAGTAATACTATTTTTATATGCATTATATGCGATACTATTAACTGTTATATCATAAAGTCCCAGTCGCATATCTATCCTGTTATATGCATCAACATAGTTATATACATACTTATCACCATAGAGCATATCATACTGCGTCATAAGAACCTTTTCATGATATTCTGTATTTTCTGCTCCAGGAGTTGTATCAAAGTAACGACTGTGTATATCCTGCATAACCCCCGGCTTATAACCAATAGCTCTAAGAAGGTAATCAGACATTTCATAAGCATATATATCTCTATCTTCGAGGTCCAGATCAAAATTGCTAATGATCACATACTCAGTCTGATTCTCAGCTCCTCTGTTAAACTGTCCCTCCTGAAACGAGAGACTCGGTATATGATCCCCATAAAGAAGCAGTACATATTCCTCACCGCGTTCATCTAATCTGTTCTTCAGATCAGCAATCATCTCGTCCATCTCATAACACTGATTTACAAAGTATCCAAACTGATTACTGCGTTCTTCAGTTTCCTCTTCAGTCTCACCTTCAGCTTCAACATGAACATGCTCCTCACACTTAAGTTCAGACTTAGGATATCGACCGTGGCCCTGTACAGAAATCGTAAATACAAAGTCCGGCTCCTCATCATAGTCCAAAGCTTTAATTATCTCTGTAGGAAGACAATTATCCTTTGCCCATCCCGTCTGAGTTCTTTCAAAATCCAACATATATTCCAATGAAGTAAATGTCTGGAATCCAAGATTTGCATAGGATTCATCTCTAGAATAAAACTTCGCCTTATTGTTATGAATCGCATGGGTTCCATATCCTTCCCTGAGAAGAATCTGTGCCATACTTTCACAAGGAGTTGTTGTAAGCACTGTCTTATATGGATATTCTCCAGCACCAAAGATCTTACTATTCATACCAGTGATTATCTCAAACTCACTATTTGCAGTACCAGCACCAATTGCAGGAACCGTCAAAAATCCACTAGGATATTCTTCCTGATATTTCTTAAAATTAGGGATAGACTCCTTATCAGTAGTTATTCCATTTACTCTTCCGATATCTATAAATGACTCTAATTGGATAACTATGATGTTTGGCTTAACTTTTTGATTATTCTTGTATTGGAACTTCCTGTAAGGTGGTTTCACCTCACTGATATCGTTCATTATAGAATCAACTTCTGCCTTACTGTAATTCTCAGGTTTAGAAATACCCTGATCAATAACGCTATTGGCAAAGCAATATACAAAGCCATAGCTTTTATAAGCAGTTCCAAGATTTGTAAACTTATCAGATATAATAGATGTTTCAAGAGCAAGTACTGTCATGGTATAAACAACCACAAATGAAATCAGTACAACTATAGAGCCTTGAACATAATTTACTTTTCCTTTAATCTTAGGAATCTTAAGAAATGCCAGTACTATAACTATAATAAATACAATGATTCCTACTATTATGGAAATTCTCTGCCAGAAGTTAAAGTATATATTAAACATACTTATAACATCAGAAAACATAATGAAATCAATTGCTGAGAATGGAGTAATTCTATAACCAAGGAGCACAAAGTTTATAAATCCCACCGCAAACCAAAGCAGGAATATAAGTCCCATGGCAAATCCACGCCTCTTAAACAAAAGACTTATAGACAATGTAAAATATAGAATCAATACATTGTAAATAAATACAATAGGATTATGAAGTATAAAAACAAAGGGACTAAGTAGAGATCTTCTTCCAAGCATCTCTAATATCACTCCCTCTAAAATCGAAACAATAAGGATTATGAAAAGCCATTTCCAAATGGATAATTCATAAGAGCTCCTGATTGTCTGTCCAACTTTATTTTTTAGCTTTCCTAGCTTTTCCTTCATCTTTTTAATTAATAATCGAAATAAACAAAATTTTTAACTAGTGAACATGCAAGATTATATCTCAATAATAATCTCATTTCAATTGATTAAACTAACAAAAAACCACACCTCTTTCGAGGTGCGGTTATGAATTATAACAACTTATTTAAGCAACCTGTACTGCACTATCAAGTACTTTATTTGAATAAACTACTCCGAAGCCTCTATCAAGCGGAACAATCTCAATCGCACTATCAAGATCTTCAAGAGCAATATCTGCATCTCCAAGACTTTCCTGACTAGAAATATCAACAAGAATTTCAGCTTCAAATCTTCTTGAAAGATCACTCATATTGATGCTCAGGTTATAGAATGTTTCTGCGCTAAGCTCATAATTAAGCGAAATAATATCAAATGGCTTTCCACCAGATACCTGGAATCTATTAAACCACTTCTTTGCTTTTTCATTATCTGCACTATCCTTGGTTGAAAGAATAATCTTACAAGCAGGATTAACTGCCTTTGCTGCATTTATACAAGCATTTATCATACGAGTCTGCTCTTCAAATCCAAGGCTGATACCATCAAACTCTGTAAATATTTCTGATTCGATCTGCACATAATCAGGTGCAGAACCATTTTCAGCTAACTTTGTAAAAAGTTTATGTACATTTTCAAATCCGCCTCTTTCTGCCTTTCTAACAAACATTCTGTTATCAGCGCCTGTCTCTGCAAGTACTTCCTTGTAGAGAGAAAGAAGTCCAAGATTTACACACCACTTAAGTCCAAGAGATTTTACATTTCCACCCATTTCAACGATTGAATCAGCATTATCAGCAATACCGCTAACAATATTCAGTGTGCTTACGATCGTATCAATGCCTTTAGTTTTTAGTGCATTAATTCTGTCTTTGCTTACTGTGTCAACTACATTTACCATTCTGCTAAGATTCTTCATATACTTTACCTCGCTCACCTTCAACTATTAGTGAATAAATTCATTAACATAATATCTTCATCAGTTAAAAACTTTAAACTTATTTAGTCAAATAGTCAATCCGTAGAACTTAACGAAAATGAAAGTCGTTTTTGTAACTTTTTACGGATTATGCACTAATGAAATGAGGCACATAAAATAATTCTTTTATTTATATTAAATATATGAAATATCAGCCTATTTAAGCCACATCTAAAACATTTTTACTCGGACACAAATGTAACTTTAAATGACTTTTTATTGTTTTCAAGAGTAAGTTTGTTACCTTTTATAACGCCAGTCATCGTAGCTTCTGTATCATCAAATTCAATATTATACTGTCCATTCTCCTCAGATATAACACCCTTATGCCCCTGTCCATTTATCTTGAATTCACAATTAGTTCCATCAGAGCATGTAAAAACAGGAAGGTCACTCTCATCAACACGCTTAAAATCCTCACGCTTACTTACCTCTCCACCAGATTCCAGCTGGGTAAAGCTCCAACTCGAGGTAATAGCAACATCCTCACCTGTATATTCATCTTCTTCACTCTTTCCACAAGCACATAGAGCCAAAACCATAATAAGTAAAGAGCAAAGAGCTAAAATATTTTTTCTTAATTTTTTTAATAAACAAATATTATTCATTATCATTCACCATCTTGACCATCCTTTCTATTGATATAAAACTTCACTTACAGAATTAATCATATGACTGTTATCCAGCAATCACTTTATACAAAAAAAGGTAAATACTATGATTATATTAGCACATAATTCTAAATCCTGCATTTTTTAGAGCAAAAAAATAGTCATCCAGAATCCGTGCAGAGCCCGTCTATTCAGTTTTCACAAAAGATGAGCGCGAGATGCGGAAAGGTCCAGTGGACCTTTCCAGGACCCGCGCATACGAATGTATGCGTGGTGTGCAGAGCCCGTCTCTCGAGCTCTGTGTAAAAAAGATATTCTTTTTCTTACTACGAGCGCGAGATGCGGAACAGTCCAGTGGACTGTTCCGGGACCCGCGCATACGAATGTATGCGTGGTATGCAGAGCCCGTCTCTCGGGCTCTGCGTAAGAAAAAGGACATCCTATTGGATGTCCTTTTCTTACTTAGAGCGCGAGACGGGACTCGAACCCGCGACCCCCTCCTTGGCAAGGAGGTGCTCCACCACTGAGCCACTCGCGCATATTTGACTTTTATTTGTTTGTGTTTGTCACAACAAAAGTATAATATCACAAAACAAAATCCAAGTCAAATATTTTTTTTAATTTTTTTATATTTTTTCAGATTTTTTTCAAACCAAGAAAAAAGCTAGTTATTTAGCCATTCTTTCACATCTTTTCTTTCAAACATTTTCATAGCATCAAATCTTCCCAGCTTATACATACGCTTAATCTTTTCAATATCGCCTTCAGATCTGCTAACCTTAAGAGAACGGCTAGGCCTAATAACTAATATATCACCTCTTCGTTCCAGTTCTCGCACAAGTCTAAGTTCATCGTTATACATAATATGCCTATCACCGCAAGCTTTAATATATTCAGGATAATCCTTATATTTAGCTTTTAAGATAGGAAATGACTTATCTGCTTTCTTTACATACCCTTCAGGTCTTGTAAGAATCACAATATTCTTCTTAAAACCCTGCGATAACATAAATCCAAGCGGAATACTATCAGCTGTTCCACCATCAAGATAGTACTTTCCATCATATTCAACATTTTCAGATACAAGCGGAAGTGACGCCGAAGCCCTCACCGCATTCATCTGTCTGGTAAGATCATAAAGCCTTATATACTCAGCCTTTCCAGTTTCAAGACTTGTAACAACTGAATAAGTTTCAATCTTCTCTGCCCTTTTTCTAAATTCAGCAAAATCAAATCTACTCAATTTGTAAGGAATCTCTTCATAACAAAATTCAGTTTCACATACATTTCCAGTCTTAAAAAATGAAGACCAACTCATGAAACGCTTATTACTTCTATATTTACAGAAATACCTGATATTTCTTCCACACTGATTAGAAACATATGATATACCATGAATAATTCCAGCAGATACTCCAACAAGACCATCAGCCTTTATGCCACGAATCAACATCTCATCAAGAACGCCAGACACATAAATGCCTCGCATTCCACCGCCTTCACATACAATTCCAAGTTCCTTACTCAATGAAAATACACTCCTTTTTCTTTAGAATAGAATATTTCTACGGTTCTTAAGGAGTGATGCTCCAGAAATGATATTGATAACGCCAAGAGCTATACCAACAACTATAAAGATAACACCAACAGCAATATTTGCTCCGCCTGCATTCTTTAATACTTT
>CAMNGU010000069.1 GCA_946538525.1 uncultured Lachnospiraceae bacterium | reverse complement strand
CATACTGGCACCCTAGTGCCAGCATGGCACTGCGGCTTGTTGGTCGCTTCGCTCCCGCAAGATTTGCTTTGCAAATCTTGGGCTTCCTTTCTAACTTAACGCGGTCTACCATCCCATAGTTTCTAAAAACTCTGACAACTTCGCTCTACGTTCTTTTACATCATCTTCGCCGTAGGCTGGCATTTCGTAGTCGCCTACCACTCCACCATCTCGAAGGTAGAGAACTCTTGTACCTCTGAGAGCTGTCTTAAGGTCATGAGTAACCATGACAATTGACTGTCCGTTCTTATGTACTTCCGAGAAGATATCCAGAACATCTTTTGAGGATGCCGAGTTAAGCTGTCCTGTTGGCTCATCTGCGAAGAGTATCTTCGGATCATTTATTATGGCTCTTACGATTCCGACTCTCTGAGCTTCACCACCTGATAACTGGTTTGGATATTTCTTCCAGTCCTCTTCTGATAGTCCTACCTTCTTAAGCAGGCTCTTGGCTTTCTGAACAAGTTCAGGGGAATTCTTCTGAACTATGAGTGCACCTGTAAGTACATTATCGAGAACTGTCTGATTCTCCAGGAGGTATACACTCTGAAATACAAAGCCGCAATTGCCTCTTCTAAATACTGCAAGTTCATCATTTGAGTAGTCCTGTATCTCCGTATCTCCGAAGAAAACCTTACCCATGTTTGGCTTATCCATACCGGACAGCGCATAAAGAAGTGTAGACTTTCCGGATCCTGATGAACCCATGATAATTGTGAAGTCCCCCTCTCTTATTTCCAAATCCAGATTTTTGATAACATGCTGCTGCACTCCACCGTTGGAAAATGATTTGCAAAGCTTTTCTGTTCTGAGAATACTCATCGTTCTTACTCCTTTTATTTATCTATACTCTGTAGTATTTATGTATATTTTCTTGATATCTTTAATGCAGGTATAATTGAAAAAACCACATATGCTATCTCTTCCATGTCTCCAATAGGTTCTTGATAATTACTATTCTAAGTTACTATTCACAGTAACTCATAGCGAACTCATGGTGACATCTTATGATGGTAGTATATATGGTTTCTTTCTAATCTTCTTTATCTAAGATTTATTAAATTCTTATCAAATTCTTAATTGGGTATTTTTTAACTAAGTGGAATAAGCAAGCGAACGATAAATCCATCCGAACTGTTTTCCGGTAGTAGCTCTCCATTCATCTTCTCCATAAGAATTCTTGATATATAAAGCCCCAGGCCATTTCCGTCCTTTTCCCCTTTCGCCCACTGCTTACCACGATAAAACTTATTTGTTATAAGTGATATTTCATCCTCTGGTACACCAGGTCCATAATCAGCGATACACATTTCAAGATAATCATCTATTACTTCGTACTTGATATCAATCTTTGTCCCTGCATATTTATAAGAATTCGAGATAATATTACCTATCACCTGGCTCATTCTATTCTGGTCTATATTTATCACCACATCCGGAATATCACTCTGACTTACCAATTCTTTATCATCGTACTTAACGACTATATCCTTAAGTATCTTTGATTCTTCATCCTGAGTATTAACTTTGAACTCTCCCAGGTCATCCAGAGCTGCCGCAAAAAGATCGTTAACAAGAACATCTATCTGATCTGCTTTATTATATATATTATCCAGTTTCTGAATGGTGTCATCTTCTTGACCATCTGAATTCTTCGAAATCTTCGCTTTTAGAAGCTCAGATGTAAGCTTTATTCCTGTTATAGGAGTTTTCAGATCATGGCTGAGGGAAGCTATAAGTTCCTTCTCTCTTCTCTGAAGTTCTATCTCCCTCTTCTTTGACTGCGATAGTTCCTCACGCATTATGTCAAAACTTTCCGTAAATGAACCAAACATATTTTCCTTATCCATTAGAAGTGGCTCATTTAGATTACCCATGGCAACGCTGGAAGCAAAATCCTTCATGTTATCGAAGGGAACAATTATATTTCTATTTATATAACGCCCATACAAAACAGCCCCTGCAAGAAATATACAGCAGAATATGAACGCTCCCAGTAGGAACCTGATCCTCAGGCGCCTATACCACTCATTTCCATCATCAGTTCTTATAACACTTCCTACAATCTGGTCGTCCTTAAGCACATACATATATGATTGTTTTGAATTAATTGCCTCAGCAACATTTAGCTTTTCACTGATATCATTCACAGCCATCTGATGCTGGGAATCATACATTACTCTGTTATTATTATCCAGGATTATATAATCAATGCTGTACTTAAGATCGTCAAATGAACCAAAGTTCCCCCAGTTATCAGAAGCTCTTTTAGTTATATCATTCAGATCAAGAGACACCGCCTCTTTATTAAATTCTTTGCCGTTTCCTTCACGGGTTATATAGAATATAAAGCCTATTCCCAGGAGAAACAGTAGTGCTAAGAAAACTATTAGTCTATAGTAGTTTTTCATACTAACCTCGTTAATGTTATGGGATTATCTTTTGGAATTATCCTTAAGATTCAGGATTTAGGAATTAGGATTCTAGAATATATCCCACTCCCCAGATCGTTTTTATAATATTAGGATTTTTAGAATCCTTTTCAATCTTTTCTCTCAAATGTCTTATATGAACTGCAAGTGTTCCTTCACCTACGAACTCGTCATCCCACACATTTTTTAAAAGCTCATCCTTTGTTACAACTCTCCCTGAATTCTGAACAAGATAAAGCATAAGTTTATATTCCATTGCCTTTAGTCCGACCTGCTCGCCATCCACCACTAATTTATGAGTATTGGTATCAAGCTGCACATTTTCTGAAAGTGTATATGAAGTAATATCATTTTCAGAAGAAGCTTTCGCTGAGGATTGGTCGCTGGCAGAACCCGACTGCTGTGCAACCTTCATCGCATCCTCTTTCGCTTTTTCATATCTGGCGAGAATAGCCTGAACCTTCGCAAGTAAAACACTTAAGGTATATGGTTTCTTGATATAATCATCGCCACCTATCTTCAGAGCAATAAGAACATCATCATCACTTGTTCTTGCACTTATGAAAAGAATAGGCATGTCATAATGCTCTCTCACTTTTTTACATAGATCAAATCCGGATTTGTCCCCAAGATTTATATCCATAAGGAGCAGCGATACAGTATTTGAATCAAGAAAATCCACCGCATCATCATAGCTTGTAACATATGCAGTTTTCACATCAAACAGATTGAAATACTCTGATGTGGACTCTGCTATAACAAGATCATCATCTATTATTAATACTTTATAATCACTCATCTATGCCTCCGTAGATTGTTTATATATCATTTCGGTGGGATACGCTGAGATGCCCCCCGACACCTAAACATTATCATCCCACTGATAGCTTTTTAGGTCAACCTTAATTTATGAGATTTTAAACCATAAATGCGATAGTGATAAACATAAACTTATATATACTTTTGAAACTGACCCTTTCGATTTTTCTCGTTTTGGATATTTTAAAAGGGTCAGCATTAAAATATAATAACGACTTATAAAAACACATGTGTTTAATAGGTTTTTATTAGGAGGTCACTAATGTCTCGTATATCACTAATCTGGTTCGGCGCAGCTATATCAATCGCCGAAATTCTGACAGGAGCATGTCTCGAAGGGCTTGGGCTCATGCGTGGTCTTGTTGTTATAGTATTGGGACACCTGATAGGATTTCTGCTACTGTTTCTTGCAGGAATGATCGGAGTTAAGAATAACGAAGGATCTATGCGGTCATCCGCCCTATCCTTTGGAATATATGGAAGTTACTTCTTTGCTGTATTAAATATCATACAACTTATCGGCTGGCAGGGGATCATGATTTTCGACGCATCACTATCTGCTCAAGGAATTCTAAAGCTTGGTCACACTTGGTGGTGCCTTATAGTAGGAGTTCTCACGATAGCCTGGATACTGCTTGGAATTAAGCATAGGGATAAGTTAAATGTAATAGTTATGGTCCTTCTTCTATTACTTACGGTAGTTTTATCATTTATCATCTTCTCAGGAGTTCGGGATGGAAAGACAAGCAGTACAAGCACTGGTGATGTGATGTCTTTCGGACAAGGACTAGAGCTATCTATCGCTATGCCACTATCATGGATTCCTATGATAGCTGACTACACATATAAAGCAAAGAAGCCTGTTAAGACAACATTTGCAGCATGCGGAACTTACACCGTAGCTAGCTCCTGGATGTATATAATCGGTCTTGGCGCAGCAGTTATAACACATGAGACGAGAATAGATCAGATAATGCTAAAAGCTGGACTTGGTGTCGCAGGACTATTCATCATCGTCTTTTCATGCGTTACAACAAACTTTATAGATGCATTTTCCTGCAATCAGTCAACCTACGCACTTTTTCCAAAGGAAAAAATTCCTCAGGAATCAGAAGATGGGCCATCTCTTAAGAACAATATAAAAATCAATCTTCCTGGAATAATCGATACTATTATCGGAACTGCAGGTGCAATTATCTTCCCTATGGAAAATATTACTGACTTCCTATACTTTATAGGATCAGTATTTGCACCTATGATATCTGTTCAGATCGCAGACCAATTTATCGTTAAACACGAGAAGACTGATGTTAAGATTGATGCTGTAGCCAGTATGTCATGGATCATTGGATTCATTATCTACCGTATCCTTATGAGACACGACTTTTTAATAGGATATACTATTCCAAATATGGTTATGACCATACTCATCACAGTAGTATTAAGAAAGCTTACTCAGCTATACCATTTATCTTGCCAGAAGTTACACTCGCATTCATCGTACTATTAACCTTGACCCCTTCAGCTTCTAATAGCTTTCTTAACATTTAGATTTGTGAACCTCTTTACACGAGCGACATTACATATATCTGGCAAGGATTTGCCTCGTCCCATAGATCAGGTAGCACCTCAAACTCCTTAAATCCACATCCAAGATAGAATAGATTCGTCTTGTCATAGTCTTCATACATTCCCATCTTGACAGTCTTCACCTGCATGAATTCATATCCTGCTTTTCTTGCTTCTTCCTTTGCCTTTTCAACCAGCTGACGTCCGATTCCGCATCTATGATAATCCTTAAGTACTCCCATTACTGCAAGCTCCACAGTCACATTCCCAGTCTGCTTCAGGCACAGGAATCCTGCTGGTTTCCCCTCTTCCTTGGCTGCAAAGAACAGCCAGTCTGCACACTCCTTTATGTAATTCTCTCTACTTTCCTCTACTTCAAACCACTCAGTCAGTGCTTCAAGTACTGAGCGAGCAATGCTTTGTTTTTCTATTATATCTGTTATCTGTTCAATCATATTTATATTCTCCTGTTAGATTCCAACTATCCTAGGATTTTTATGTTTATAATCATAGTTATAATCATAGTTATTATCCATTTTTCGTATATTATGATGTGGGTGTCAAAAGTACCTTTTGACACTAATTGGTATCTTCAAACTGTAATTTCTATCTGATTACCTTCAAGCGCCACTATACAACTTTCGTAATAACCGTCTCCAGTTGTTCGTGGACCACTTACCACCTCATAACCGTCATTCTTTAAGGTTTCTGTCAGTGCATCTACCCTTTCTTTACTTCCTACCGAAAATGCTATATGAATATAGCCGGTTCTTGCAAGCTGTTTTTCTGAATCTACAAGTCCTGGCTTATTCATTAGTTCGAGTCTGGCTCCATCTGAGAAGCTTATAAAGTAGGATCTGAAACCTGTATTCTTGTTATGATACCCATCATTTGAAATACCATCAAAATACTTTACAAAGAAGTCTCTTGCTGCCTCTAAGTCATTTACATACATAGCAATATGTTCTATCTTCATATACGCACCTCGTTTTTGAATATTTCAAGGATTGCACGAGTCTCTTTAGAAACGGAACAATCCGTATATCATCTCAATATATTATTTCAGAATATCCTCATCAGTATAGTTTTTCGAAGCAATAACCGTGCATCTATCTGAAAATACTTTTTCTATAATTCTAAGCTCAAGCTCCTGCCTGTGGATGAAATGCTTCACCAGGTCTTCTTCTCCACTGAGTCCTTTTTCTTTTGAGTATGGACACTCTTCAAAATATCTCATCATAAGAGGGAACCAGAGTTCATTTCCCTTATCATCAGACCTTTCCTTTCGGATAACATCCAGATTACCTCTAACATCCTCAGCCTTAAGATAAATGATATGATAGTCCTTTCCTTCCAGCGCCTCTCTGACAGATTTGTAAAACTCTAATATTTCTTCATCCGTAGCACATTTGAAGAGGATCATATCTTCTACGATATTTTGGAAGAGGGAACATTCGAAGATCATACTTTCTTGAGTGGAAGTCTGATCCATATTATTTGTGTCCTGAGCATCCTGATCATTCTGAAGTTTCTGATTATTATGAACTTTCTTTATTATTTTCCCATTACTCCAGTTATTATATCGCTTTAGAATAATTGATTTAAAGCCTTCAAACGAAACCCGGTTATTATATATTTCATACTGTTCAAGATCTTTATGAAAGCCTGGAATGTCAGTAATAATCTGCGTATAACATATGATTTTCCTACCACTATCATCAACATCCGAAAATGTCTTTGCTTCTATCTGCTCTCGTATATCAGCGTATTTATCAAGTATTTCTCTATATTTTATTTCATCCACATAGGCGCACCATGCCAGCTCAACTGGAGAATAGTCGCCCTCTCTTATGGCAGTGCACACCGGATGAAGTTCTGACAGTTTCTGTACCAATGTGCTTTTACCGCTCCCCTGGAGCCCTTCTACAAAATAATTCATATGATTCCTTTCTACTCTTTTTATAAACTTCTTATATAATCCCCTTATATAATCTTCTTATATAATCTTTTTCATTATCTCTTTCATTATATTTTTCATTATATTTTTATTTTGTGTCTATTTATCATTCATCATCATTTAGATTTAGCGTTCCATCCACATATTTACGCCCCATATCATGTCTCATCTTTCTCGTTTCCACGGAGTCAAATATGATTGAAAAGTCATAATCTTCAGGATAGAGTTCTTCTGCCCTAACATGTAGCTTCACTCTCTTATGATTGATCCATATCTTTTTACCAGCAATCTGGACTCGAAGAACACCCTTCTCGTTGACCGGCTCGCAGACTATTCCAATCTTATTATCCGGCTGCACCATAACACTATCTCCTATATTATAAAGGGTACTCAGATTCTTCTTGGAATTCTTCGTCTTCATCTTGATAATTCTCTCCGCAGGCTGTTTTCTGCCATTTGGATTTCCTGCAGACTTTCCACTAGAATTTCTACCAGATTTTCCATTAGAATCTCCAACAGGATTTCCACCAGATTTTCTGTTAGAATCCCCACCATTTGTTCCCGCAGTCATCTCAGACATTACATTCTCATCAATATCATTTAGAAGATCATAGGTTTTAGCAGCTTTATTTCCATAAGCTGCTTCTACTGCAGTAGCGAGCATATCCCGTGGCATTCCGAGCCTGTCTGCTATATAAAAGGCGCAGCTTTCACCAGCCTCGCCTATCACCATCCTGTAGGTAGGCATCAGTGTTTCTTTATCAAATGTCATTCTGGCATTTACTATGTACTCAGTTTTCTCGGCGTACTCCTTTACTTCTGGATAATGGGTTGTCACGAGGAAGTTCGCTCCGCTCTTCCTAAGTTCTTCCAGGATAGCAACTGCTATCCCCATCCCTTCAGTTGGATCGGTGCCTGACCCCAGCTCATCCATTATCACGAAGCTGTCCTCATTTACTCTATCTAGTATACCAAGAACATTTTTAATATGTGCCGAAAATGTGGAAAGATTCTTAGATAGATTCTGACCATCTCCGATATCGCACAGGTAGTTACTGTTCATGCATATATCCGCTCCCTTGCAGGTAACATGAAGTCCGCACTGGGCCATATATGAGTTCAGCATTACAGTCTTGATAGCAACAGTTTTCCCACCTGTATTAGGACCTGTTATTACTATTCCCTTTGTATCATTTTCTCCGAGTGAAATGTTAAGCGGTACATTTTCCTCTTTATCCATAAGTGGATGACGCGCTTCTGTCAGCTTAATCCTTCTGTCCAGATTGATTGAAGGTTCCACGCAGCCCAGATCCACACTCAGCTTTCCCTTTGAGAATATAAAGTCAAGCTTTTCAATCATATGCATATTTTCTTCCAGAACATCTGCCGCATCTGAGACCATGGCTGTGAGGGTATAGAGTATCTTGTAGATTTCATTTTCCTCGTCAATTTTTAGCAGCTCAATCTCTTCAAAGTACTTACTGACTCCCACTGGCTCAACGAAAAGTGTGTTCCCTGTGGCGGACTTATCTATAACACTTCCTGGAATTTTAAACTTGTATTCCTTCTTCACCAGAACACAGACCCTTCCACTTCTAAGTGCATAAAAGCTGTCAGCCATGATGTCCTTATTACTTCTTATTATCTGCTCGGCCTTTTGTTTCATTTTGTCCTCGGCTTGAGCTATGCCGGACCTAATCTCAAAAAGCTCCTTCGTTGCCCTGTCATCTACTGCTTCATTTCTAATCTGTCTTGCTATCTCGTCCCTTAGGAATTCAAGCGCATCGAGATTTTCATCGTAGTATGCCAATGGATTACCAAACTCTTTTCCTCGGGCAAGATAGTGGGCCAGCCTCTCAACCACCGCCAGTACAGTTTCGACTCGCTCAAGCTGGTAAGGGGTCAGGCACTCTCCCCTCCTGGCAACTGTTATAACTTCAGCAATCTCATTTACATTTTGAAGAGGTGGAGCGCCCAGCTTTTCTATCATCTCACGACTGTCTGTTGTATCACGAAGTTGTTTTCTCAGCTTTTTCTCGTCTAGTATCACTCCCGCTTTCTCTATCAGATTCTTTGCATAGTCAGTAGCCGCGAGCTCTGACCATATATTCTGTATCTTATTAAATTCTATCTGTATCTCTGTATTCATTTTATATCTCCATATCATTCCAATAAATTTTTAAATACCTTGGTGATAATGGATTTTCCTTCATCTTTATGGTTCCATATAAACTGTACATCGCTACCTACTTCAGGCTTCTCTTCCAGCTTCTCTTTTATCTTCTCTTTCAGAGTTTCTGAAAACTTTGTCGGAATCAGAAGCTCCCAGTAACGAACCATATATGTATCTCCATTTATTTCTTCCACAACACCAAGATGCTGTTCAAATATCTGCATAAATCCTTCCTGAACTTTGACCACTCTATACTTTGGAAACTCTTTATTTATTTCAGCGAGTCTTTCCTTGTCCCCCAGTTTATCAAAGTCCTTACTTTCAATGAGCTTACCCCTGATTTCAGAAAAATCATCATTAAGCGGCAGACACATCAGCGCATCAAATGAGTTTCCTTCTGCATCAGTAATTCCATACTTAGCCCCTCTTTCAAACCCGAATCTTGGATAATAGAATGGTTCCCCCATAAGTACTATACCTGCATATCCAGCATCCTTAGCGAGCTTTATAGTCTCTCTCATAAGTGCCCCACCTATATCATGTCCCTCAAGTGTTGGTTCCACTGCAAGGGGGCCAAAGGTAACAACCTCATGCTTTCTTTCACCATCAACTATCCATGCCCTTGTATAGTAAACCGCACCAACGATACGACCTTCATATTCCGCTACTCTGCTTATCTCGGGTATATAATCCTCAGATTCCCTAATTATTCTTATCAGAAAATGTTCATCTGCCCCAGGACCATATTTATTCCAGAAGCTCCTCATAGCCATAAGTTCAGTATTCTTATAGTCAGCCGGTTTCTCAGCTCTAACAATTAATTCATTTAACATATTTGTATTCTCCTTTCTCATTCTTTTTTCAAGGTTCTGCACTCTTGAAAAAAACAAAAAGGACCATAATACCTGCAAAGATATTATGATCCCAATTAATAAACTACAATTGTTTGTGCCAGAGATTATAAATTATTACTACTCAAAATAATCAGCATAATCAGATTTAAGATAATTAGTATAAAATATCAAAACCTTATAACTCATCCTGGCAAAAAAAATAACGAGGGATTAATACGCCAACATAGTCATGCATCATGAATAAACTTCTGATACACTTATCACTTGGCATTCATAATATTTAGCATAGCAAAAAAACAAGTCAGTACTACCGATACTAATCTCAGTACAATTTAAGTACAAATTTCGGTACTAACTCATGCGCAATAACAGATTCGCTCTTTTGTCATAACAAAAAACAAATCGAAATATTGCTCTATTTTGTTGGTCAGTTAATTACCACGCTAAACATAAAATCCTCGTTTAAAATATTTATGCACGCTTTCGTGCACATTCATAATATATATTATCTATTCTGGTATGTCAAACAAATTGAAAAATTCTTCTGCTAATAACCCTCCTATCCACCATAAAAAACTTATATTATTTATCCTCCAAAGTATCTCTAAGAGAAAATACTCCTTAAAAGGTTCAAGGAGTATTTCCCCTATGGATGTTACCTCATGTAGCCAGAGCCATCAAAGTAGTAACGAACACCATCTATCCAAAGATTCTGATTTCTAGGATACCAACCATCATCCTGATACCACCAACCATATCCGTCATAATTCCACTTTCCATGTGAGTACTTTTCGTTCCAGCTTCCGTCACTGTTAAGCCAGCAGCCATCACGATATTCTGAATAGTCCATATAACCACTTGCGGTGAAGTAGTACCATTTTCCATCTATTCTCTGCCACTGATTCGTTGGATACCATCCAGCAGTGTCCTCAACCCAGTAGCCTGAGGCATTTTTCTTCCACTGGAGCGTTCCAGCATATGTCTGATTACCACTAGCGTCATACCATTTTCCTTCTACCCACTCATTCTTATAAACCGTAACATTCATATTTCTTGAAGCAGAGATACCACCTGATGCAGCTGTTATAGTGGCACTGCCTTCCTTCTTTCCTGTTGCTACTCCATTTGCATCAATAGTCAAGATTCCAGGATTTGAAGAAGTCCAGGTTGTTGTTCCGTATACAGGACAGTCCGTTACTGTAACATCATATTTAGCATTAAATGCGATATCTACAGTAAGGCCGAAGGACTCTGTTTTACCTAAGATCACTCTATCTGATCCTGAGATGGATTTCTTTACAATCTTAGAAACAGGAACCTCTATCTTTTGAATATAGGTTGTGTTCTGTGCTCCCGGCAGTGAAGTTAGAGGCTCGTCAAGTTTTGAATAACAGCCCGCAGTGCAATCCCAGTCGTACTTAAGGTTATCATTTGCAGGGTTAAATGTGGATACGCCCATGTAATTATAATTTGGATTAATCAGATTTGCGTAGTGACCTGTGGAATTATTCCATGTTCCACCTGTGCTGATCCACTCATCTTTTTCATCTATCCAGCCTTCCATTCTAGTACACTTTTTACTACCCCAAGCAAGATTTTCACCCACATAAGTTGTTCCAGAATAAAGAGTTCTGAAAGCGCTGGAGCTCTTCTTTCCATTTGGTCTTGTGTGCTCCAAGTTAAATGAAGCCTCTGCCGCTCTTACTTCGGCTGCTTTCTGGCAGTTCTTTCCTATCTTTAGTGGAACATAGTCAGAAGGAGTAAGCATTCTGCTAGTGTCTCTAGGATCAGGAACATTTCCTGCATCACATGCTTCTTTTCTAACTTTATTAATCTCGTTCAGAATTGACTGAAGGTCAGAAGTATAGTTGGTACCTTCCACACCGACTATTATATTTCCAGATGCCGGAGTAGTCTCCACGCCCTCTCTTACAGGAACACCAGCTGCCTGCACATTTCCAGCCTCTGTATTGAAGAAAGATACAGTAGACGCAACTACCAAAAATGAGGCTAAAACACTTGATAAAATCTTCTTCATATTACTTTTAATATTTTTATTCATATTTCTTTTCATATTTGTTTTCATATTTGTTCCTTTCTGTATTCATTCTGGATTCATTCTATATAAAATCTTGTCTTTTACCAATTTTTCTTTTCTTTACAATCCTTACAGATATTTGGGATATGATTCCAATCCTCATGGTAACGAATCTCCCTGCCACATCTTGCACAGGTTTTTGTGTGCCATTTTGCATTTCGTTCAGCATTTTGAGCCTTTAGTAAAGCCAAGCGAGCATTTTTTCTTTCATAAGCTGCATTCTTCCTGGCTTTTGCAGATCTAAGCTGCGAAAGAGCCGACTCATATTCGGGTTTATATATATTTAATTGCTCATAAAGACTATTTTTTTCAGCATACACTCTCTGGAGTGAGTCTCCAAAGCTTTGCATTCTATATTTATGATTTTCAGCATCTATTTTATCTCTTCTCTCGTAGCATAGTTTCATTGCAGAATATTCCATTTCCTTGCTACGCTTCAAATCATTAATTCTATAGGTCACAGAATCAATCTGACTTTTGATTGCCTGGCGCTTATAATTTATTGAATCAAGTCTCGAACTGGCATCTGCAATCTCTCTCTTAGCTGCTTCAATCTCAGCATTTATTCTCTCAAGTTCATAATCTTTATTTGGCATATTGGGCTCCTCCTCATAAAATGAATTATACTACTATCACAACCTATTTGAAACTATTCATCACCCCTCTCAGGTACAAAGAACTACTCATCAGTGATAAACATTCTGTATATTGTTCTATTAAGAGTATATCGGTGTATTTCAAAATTTTATTGCACAAAAATAGCAGCGCACCAGTCACTGCTATATTCATGAATCTATTTACTTATGAGAATACCGTTCTACATATCCTTCGGCTGTCTCTCTTCTCTACTCATTTTGGCATATATGGAATCTTCCCCTTGCCAATCCTGATCTTTATAGATTACATTTGGAACTTTCTCGATCAGTTCTTCCACTAATTTATGATACATTGTATCACTTGGTACAGTATAGAAATAAGGGATTACTCCAAATGAAATATAAAAAAGCTGTTTTCTCGCCAATTGATTAGGTGAACAGATTGCATAAATGGATCCGTATCTTTCTTTTAAGAAAGTCTGCGACGCAACATAGCATTCATCTGCAGAATTATAAACACCTTTATCACCTTTATACTTCTGGTTATAATCATCCGCTAATATGTCGCTTTCAGGTATTCCTTTATTGATAAGATAATTCTTCCCGGATTCGCTAAGGGAACATATATCTGGAATCCCTTCATATAGATGAAGACTTCCCGGAACATAAATCTTTATATTTCTTGTTATATTTTCCTCTATCCCCTTTTTCTGAAGCTTATTATAGAGTTCATAAGCGCAGTCAAGTCTCTTAGCAAATTCGTCAAGAGGTGTTCCATCACTATTCAGTGGATGCTGTGAAGCTACCTCGATCAAAATATCTTTATACATCTGATGCTTTCTCATATTTTCTTCAGCTTCATCTTGATGTTTTCCCCAGAATTCAAGAGCATTTGTTTTCTCAAAATAGAAACTAAAATCAGTAACATCAGTATATTTATTTAGTTCAACAAAAGCATTCCTTTTCTTTGCCAGGCATAGCATCTTCTCTACATGACCAAATACTACGCTGGCATAATTATGCTCATTTAATGAACCTGAAAACTCAAATGATGGCGTACCATCTGCTGCTTTCATCGGTGGAATTGTTATAGAATTCCAGCCCCATACCTCATCTTTACTTCTTCCCAATATTATGGTCTGTCTCAGAAGATTAAATGCACATCCTAGATATATTTTACCGACACACTCTTCACTTTTGATAGTATATAATACATTTTTGACTTTCTCTATCATTACGCTGAATTCATCAGCCAAAGTTTTTCTTCCAGCAGCTAATCTATCTGGATCCGTAAAATCCATATCAGGATCAAGAGTTTCGATGTCAGCTACATCATTTACATATTCCGAATACTTATTAGGAACAAGAATATATATATTCACACCTTTTCTTATAGCCTCTGGTATAAACTGAGCTGCAAGTCCTACAATCAGGTTACCGCCTGTTGTTGCAACAATATATATTTCTTCTTTTCCTTCTAACCTTTCTTTTATGTATTCACTTGTTTGACCACTATTTGCAAAATTATTAATCCCATTTATCCTGCAATAATTATCTGATGATATAAGACTCGATTTCGAATCACGACATACCTTCTTCACTATCTCCTGCTTTACATCTTCGGTTACTGTTATTGACATATCTGCAGAAGTTGAAAAGCCTGTAGGCTGATCATCCTCAATAATTGAGTATTTTCCCGGGATCAGATTTATAGAATAATCAGCTCCACTAGATGTCCAACGGCATACAAGCTCGCCTTTTGAGTTCACAAGTTTTAGCTTATACCCCGAAATCCTT
>CAMNGU010000068.1 GCA_946538525.1 uncultured Lachnospiraceae bacterium | reverse complement strand
GCGAGAATTTCGTAAGAAATGGAGCAATCCGTATGTCATATGGTGTCAAAAGGTATTTTTGACACTTATGTCATAATTATATTTAATAAAAAACTAATTAAAAGTCGACAAGAAGAATACAAGAAACAAGAAAATCAACAAAATCAACAAGGAGAAAAAATGATACTGCTGGTTCAAAATGATGCTGAATACGAAGTGGATCTAAGGGCTATGATTGCGGCCTTTTTTCTTGGTGAGAAGATAAAGGCTGTAAAACCTGAAGAGGTGGCAACTTATACTAGAGAAATGTTCTCGGAATTTAGTCTGATGATAACAGCTCTCTATGATGAGAAGACCACCAGCCTACGCCTGGAAGAAAAAGGGCGGGTGCTTTACACTGCATATGTCTATGGTGATTATACAAATAGAACTAGATATAGAAATAAGCTGAAGCTGGCAATATACAGACTCCTTTCTAACTATACAGGAAGAACTCTTCCATGGGGAAGCCTTACAGGAATGAGGCCAACTAAGATTGCGACTTCTGCACTGAATAAGGGTAAAATCAAAGAAGAGGTACTGGAATACTATAATTATACCTATGATACCTCCAAGGAAAAGGCTGAACTGGCAACAGAAGTAGCCATAAAGGAAAAGAGTGTTATGGAGACGGTTGATCCAAAGAAGGATTACTGTCTTTATATAGGAATTCCATTTTGCCCTACTCGATGTCTATACTGCTCATTTGCAGCATATCCAATAAATGAATATCATGCGAAGGTGGATGAATATGTGGAGACTCTTAAACAGGAGCTTCAGTATATTTCGTTTCTAAATAGAAACAGAAATCTGGTTGCCATCTATATTGGTGGTGGTACTCCAACCTCACTTTCGGATAAGCAGCTGGAAAATCTGTTGTCCTGCATAAAGGATACTTTTGACCTTAGCGCTTTGAGGGAGTATACTATTGAAGCTGGGCGTCCTGATAGTATCAGGCGTGAAAAGCTGGAGGTTATGAAAAAGTTTGGCTGTTCCAGAATCAGTATCAACCCACAGACTATGAATGCCGAGACTCTCCGGGTTATCGGAAGGGCTCATACTCCTGCCGATATAAAGATGGCGGTGAGAGAAGCGCGTAAGGTGGGATTTCACAACATTAATATGGATATTATCGCAGGTCTTCCAGGGGAGACGAAAAGAGATATGGAATATACTCTTGATGATATTGCGAAGATGGAACCGGAGTCCCTTACAGTTCATAGTCTTGCTATAAAGCGTTCGGCGAAGCTGAATGAAAGATTCGGAGAATTTAAAGGCGAGATCAATAAGGATATGGATGCGATGCTGTCCTTAGCTGCTGAAAGAGCGAGAGAAGCAGGGATGGAACCGTATTATCTATACAGGCAGAAAAATATAGCTGGGAACCTGGAAAATGTGGGCTATGCCAAGAAGGGGCTTGAATGTATCTATAATATCCTTATAATGGAGGAGCGGCTTGATACATTTGCTGCCGGGGCTGGTGCCATAACGAGACTTTTAACAACTGAGAATGGTCAGGTTACTCGTGTTGACAGAGTTGAAAATGTTAAAAATGTGGAAGAATACATTTCACGAATAGATGAGATGCTAGAGAGAAAGTCGGCGGGCGTAGATTCTAGAACGCTACTATGACACCCACATCATAATTTAGAATAAATTTTTAGTAGTATGGAGGAAAAAATGGCAATGAAAAAGAAACCCGTTACGGGTATGAAAGATATCCTTCCAAGGGAGATGGAGATAAGAGATTATGCCATAGGTCTTATCAAAGAAACCTATAAGACGTTTGGCTTCACCTCAGTGGAAACTCCTGCGGTTGAGCATATAGAGAATCTTTCAAGTAATCAGGGCGGCGAAAATGAGAAGCTTATCTTCAAGGTAATGAAGAGAGGTGATAAGCTGGCATCTGCTGCACAGAAACTGGTGGAAACTGGAAATGCGTCAGACGAAGGCACATCACTGGACGCTGGAACTTTGGCTGACTGTGGTCTTAGATATGACCTGACACTGCCACTTTCAAGATATTATTCCAACAATGCGAATGATCTGCCTTCCCCATTTAAGGCACTTCAGATGGGAAATGTATGGAGAGCTGACCGCCCTCAGAGAGGTCGTTATCGTCAGTTTATGCAATGTGATATAGATATTCTTGGTGAACCTGCAATTCTTGCTGAGATAGAACTTATACTTGCAACTACAACACTTCTTGGAAAGCTTGAATTCAAGAACTTTACTATTAGAATTAATGATAGAAGAATCCTTAAGGCTATGGCTGCATATAGTGGTTTTGCTGAAGAGGATTATGATACAGTATTTATCATACTTGATAAGATGGATAAAATCGGTCTGGATGGAGTAAAAGAAGAACTTCTAAAGGAAGGTTATGCTGAGGATAAGGTTGAAAAGTATCTTGGACTTTATGCTAAACTCTATAAGGAAGAGGACGGCGATTCTGCAAATAATTCAGAGGCAAACTCAATAAATGATATTAAGTATATTCAGAGTGAGTTAGGTGATTTCCTTGATGCTGAAGTATCTAACAATCTTCAGACTATCATTACAAGTGTTGAAGGCGCAAAAGCAGCGGACTTCAGAATGAAGTTTGATCCAACTCTTGTTCGTGGAATGTCATATTACACAGGACCAATCTTTGAGATATCAATGGATGAGTACGGCGGATCCGTTGGTGGCGGTGGTCGTTACGACGAGATGATCGGTAAGTTTACTGGCCAGTCAACACCTGCAGTTGGTTTCTCTATTGGTTTCGAGAGAATAGTAATGCTTCTTCTGGAAAATGATTTCCAGGTACCGGGAACAGGTTCAAAGAAGGCTTACCTTATCGAAAAGAATATGCCGGCAGATAAGATGCAGAAGATTATGACTCTTGCAAAGGAAGAAAGAGATAAGGGCGTGATCGTAAATGTATCAGTAATGAAGAAGAATAAGAAATTCCAGAAGGAAAAGATGCAGGAAGAGGGCTACACAGAATTTGTAGAATTCTTCGCGGATCGTGACTTCTAATAATACTTCGATATAGTTCAAGAAATAGTTCAAGAAATAGAGTAAGATACTCAGTGAGATATAGAGAGCGATATAACGAACGATACAGAGAACGATATAAAGAACGATATATAAAAAGAAATTAATTGTTATAGATTTGGAGGATATGAAATGCAGTCAAGAACCCATACTTGTGGTGAATTGAGAAAAGAAAATGCAGGCGAGAAAGTTACCATCGTCGGCTGGATGGAAAATGTAAGAGAAGTTGGTGGAAATCTTGCATTCGTAGTAATGCGTGATTTTTACGGAATTACACAGGTGGTTGTAGAGACAGAAGAAATGATGTCGATTATCAAGCCACTTAATAAGGAATCAACTCTTAAGGTTACAGGTACTGTTCGTGAAAGAAGTAGTATCAACAACAAGATTCCTACAGGAGAGATTGAGATCGTACCAGAAGAAATCGAGGTACTTGGAAAGAGCTATCATGCTGAACTTCCATTTGAAATCAATCATTCAAGAGAAGCGGATGAGACTTTCCGTCTTAAATATCGTTATCTTGATCTTCGTAATCCAGAAGTTAAGAAAAATATTGTTATGAGATGTAATGTAGTTGCTGCTCTTAGAAGCGCTATGATAGAGCATGGCTTCCTTGAGATCACAACTCCTATTCTTACTGCTTCATCACCAGAGGGTGCCAGAGATTACCTGGTTCCTGCAAGAAAGCATCCTGGAAAGTTCTACGCTCTGCCACAGGCTCCACAGCAGTTTAAGCAGCTTCTTATGACAGCTGGTTTTGATAGATATTTCCAGATTGCACCTTGTTTCAGAGATGAGGATGCCAGAGGAGATAGATCACCAGGTGAGTTCTATCAGATGGATATGGAAATGGCATTTGCATCTAAGGATGATGTATTCGAGATAATCGAGGATGTTCTTCCTCCAATCTTTGCTAAATATGGAAAGTATAATATAGCTTCCAATGCACCATTCCAGAGAATTCCATATCTTCAGGCTATGGATGAGTTTGGTTCAGATAAGCCAGACCTTCGTATAGATCTTAGAGTAACAGATGTTACAGAGGAACTTGCGGATTGTGGTTTCGAACCATTTAAGGGAAATGTGGTTAAGGCTGTTCCTGTTTCAGATTGCAAGCTTACAAGAAAGCAGATTGATAAGATCTGTGCTGATATTGAAGTTCAGGCTGGTGCTAAGGCTTATTGGTTCAAGAGCGATGAGAGCGGAGCTATCGCAGGTGGAATTGCTAAGTTTATAAATGCTGATCCTGCAATAGCAGAAGCTATAACCAAGAAATTAAATCTTGCTCCAAATACCTTAGTAGTGGTTGGCGCTGGAAAGAAGACCCTTGCACAGAAGATAGCTGGTGTTGCAGTTAAGATGCTGGGCGCAGAGTGCGAAGGACATATGGATAAGGAAAGATATGAGTTCTGCTGGATAGTAGACTTCCCAATGTATGAGATTGGTGAGGAGTCAGGACTTCTGGAGTTCTGTCACAACCCATTCTCAATGCCAATTGGTGGAAAGGAAATCCTTGAGAAGGCGGAGGCTGGTGAGATAGATCCACTTAGCATTATGGCTGATCAGTATGACCTTGTATGTAATGGTATAGAGCTTTCATCAGGTGCTGTTAGAAATCATAATCCTGAGATTATGGTTAAAGCATTTGAGATGGTTCGTCTGGGTGAGGACGAAGTTAAGGCTAAGTTCCCGGCTATGTATAATGCATTTACATATGGAGCACCTCCACATGCAGGTATTGCTCCTGGTGTAGATAGAATGATCATGCTCCTAGCAGGAGAAGAATCAATTCGTGAGATCATTGCATTCCCAATGAATAAGAATGCACAGGATATCATGATGGATGCTCCTGGTACAGTTGAGCAGAGCCAGCTGGATGAGTTACATATTGCAATCAAGCAAGAACCTAAAACAGAAGAATAAGTATATTTAGAAGAATAAGCAAATATCAGGCGAATAACTGGAATCAAAGTTAGAAGCAAAGTTAGAAGCAAAGTCAGAAGAATAGTCAGAAGAATAGGTAAATAATATGAATATTAATGCAGTTATTGCGGTGATCCTTGCAGTGGTTGGGGCTGTGGTCTACTTGTTCCTGAATGTTGTTATCAGAAGGATGGTTGCTGGAGTCAGAAGTAGAGAAGACTATGACGAGGATGTGGATGGCAAGATGACTAAGGCGGAGAGGAAAGCCTTTGAAGAATCTAAAGCCATAGAAGAGAAAAAGAAGAATATAAGCTTTGATGAAGTGCGTCAGGAGTACGGAGTGAGATTTTATATCACTGCTATTCTTGGTGCGGTTCTAGGAGCACTGGCAGGTGCCTTCTTCGGGCTTACTCCTGAAACTATAATTAACTTTATCTTTTTTGGAGTCCTGGTAATTATTGCATTTATTGATATGGATACCATGGAGATTCCTCCGGTACTTAATCTGATAATCCTTGGATTAGGTATTATATCATTTTTACTTGATCTTACTGGGATCAGGGATTCAGGGCTTACTATTGTAGACAGACTTATCGGTGCTGTTTGTGTAAGTGGATTTTTGCTTCTTGTAGCATTTCTTGTAGACGGTGCATTTGGAGGAGGAGATATTAAGCTCATGGTTGCGGCTGGTTTCCTGCTTGGATGGAAGAGCGTACTTACAGCGTTCCTGGTTGGACTCTTTGTTGGAGCGAGTATAGGAATTGTGCTTCTGATAAGAAGAAAGAAGGGCAGAAAGGAACATATGCCATTTGGCCCATCCCTATGTGTAGGACTTATTGTGACTGCATTTATCGGACACCAGCTGGTGGACTGGTATTTAAATATGGTAAAGTCTATGATGCCAAATACATATGGTCACTAGAAAAGCTATAAAAACTCGAAAAGCGAAACGATAAAGACAAAATTATAAAAACATAAAATTAATAAGATTAATCTTAAATAATCAAACTAAAAAATAAGCGTCTATGGAAGGTACTTTGACTGATGTACCATTTACATAGACGCTTTTGATTTCTAAGTAATTTCTAGATAATCTTTAAATTGATTTTACATCTTTAAATTGACTTTACATATTTAAACTATCTCTAAAATAGTATTAACCATAAGGTCGTTCTGCTTTGGTTTCATGAAACAGAATCTAATGAACTTATTGTCCAGTCCTCTGAAGTCGTCACATTTCCTGATGATGATTCCTCTCTGGTTACAATGAACAGCAACATCGGAGGATGTAAGGTCATCCTTAAGGAGCTTCACCAGCATGAAGTTTGCATCAGGCTTATATAGCTTGATGGTTTTGCTGGTAGACATTGCCAGATATACCAGTGATCTTTCGGTATGAACCATTGACTGGGATTCGGCAATATAGTCTGCATCCTTGAACATATCTGTTATAGCTATAGCGGTAAGTGAAGCGATGTTATTCTTTGTGGTGATTCTGTCTATTATCTCCTTATGCTCAGGGTTGTTGATTACGGCATAAGCAAATCTCAGTCCAGGAACTGCAAAGAATTTGGATACACTTCTTACGACAGCCAAGTTGTTATACTCATTTGTAAGTGGAACTGCTGTGTAATCCAGATAGTTGTCGATGAATTCGATATACATTTCATCGATTATCAGGAAGATATTCAGCTCCTTGCAGGCATCTGCCAGCTTACGGATATCAGCTAACTCAATCTTCTTTGATGTAGGATTATTTGGGTTAGCGATTATGAGTATATCTAAATCTGGAGTGAGAGCTTTGATCAGGTCATCCATATCTAAAATGAATTCCTTATCTTCACTTAGGTCATAGTGAACCACTTCTGCATTGTATGCTCTAAAAACATTTTCGAACTCTCCTGGTCCAGGTGAAATTACCATGGTTTTCTTTGGCAGGAGTAGTGCGGAGAATAGCTTCAGTATGTCAGTAGAACCATTTCCCATGACTATATTCTCAAGAGGAGCATCCACATAAGTTGAGACTGCTGCTTTGAGCTTTGTGTAATATATGTCAGGGTATTTTATGATAGAAGGGATATTCTGCTTGATTGCTTCTGAAACAGAAACAGGAATTCCCATAGGGTTAAGATTTGTGTTGAACAATACAGTTTCGTATTGCGATATTCTTAGCTGAGGTGTATTCATGTTACTTTTTCCTTTAAAAACAAATTATTATTTGATATAATAAGTTGATTTATTGTTTCTTGTTGTCGTACAACGCCTACGACATCATTTTACAACAGTTAAGATATATGTTGCAAGGAGTTTCTAAAAAGGGGTTTCTAGAAAATGAAGGCTATAGTTGAACAATATGCAAAAGGTCAGTTTAAGGTTGACCGCCCGGATGTTTTTATCTCTGTATCTCAGTTCAGTATAAATATTGAAGCTGGTACAATCTATGAGGGATCGTTCATGGTGGAAAGCCTGAATGACTATCCTATAAAGGGAATGGTTTACGATAGTAGATATGTACTTCGCTTTGAAGATCACAGCTTTATCAGCAAGAGCTTCACAGTGAAGTATTCTTTTGATGCTACTTGTCTTGAAGCAGGACAGAATTTCCGTGGACACATAAATGTTATTACTGACGGTGGAGAGTATCGCCTTCCTTATGATATTAGTATTGTTCAGCCTTGCGTTAAACATCTTGATGAGAAGATTGATGACCTTTTTAAGTTTGCCTCCCTTGCAGAAAGAAATTGGAACGATGCAGCTAAGCTTTTCGTAAATGATGATTTTAGAAGAACATTTATCGATAAAGATATCATTTTAAAGAAGACCTATGAAAGTCTTCTGGACAGCCGTTCGGTTAATCAGGCTATGGAGGAGTTTCTGGTTCTGGTATCTAAGAAGAGAACGGTTACACTTTCGGTTCCAAAGGCGAAGATTGATATTGCTATGCCTTCAGAGACTGAGAGTATTACAGTTGAAATATCAAAGAATACCTGGGGATATACCTTCTCGGAAATCCGCAGTGATTCAGAGTTTATTATTCCATCTAAGAAGACTATTTCAGCTAAGGACTTCAATGGAAATGTGTGCTCCTTGAAGGTGTTTATCTCACCGGAGCATGTTCCGGATGGTGAGAACTCAGGAAAGCTGATAATTGAAAATATCTATCAGAGAATAGAGGTGGATATTCACTTGACAAAGCCCCTGTCTGCCCGCCGTAATCAGGAGATCAGGGTTAAGACAAGAGACAATAGAAGGAGCAGGATGGAGCTTACCAGAGCATATCTCGATTTCCGTATGGATAGAATGTCTCTGGATGAATATATTCGTAAGAATATGGAAGCTCTAAAAACTCTAAATGAGATTGAACCTGAAGAGGATATGTACCGACTGGGTATCATGCATATGAATATCCTGGCGGGAGAATTTGCCAAGGTTGAGCAGGAGTTCCTGAGAATTGAGGCGGATGTGGATAAGGAGAGCATGGGAAGCCAGCAACTCTGCTACTATAACTACCTGAAGGCCATGATGCAGAAGGATCCTGAGGTGACAGAGAAGACTGCTCATGTCATAAGAAGAAACTATAGAACTCAGGAGCCAAAGATGTTCTACTTCTGGCTGCTTCTGTTTGTGGATCCGGTTTATACAGAAGACAAGATGGCACTATATAGGGAACTTTCCCAGATGTTCTATGAAGGCGAAAACAGCCCTATTATATATTTTGAGCTATGTAATCTTCTTAATTCAAACCCAATGCTTCTGAAGAAGCTTACAGATTTCGAGATTACATCTATTAAATGGGGGCTTAGACATAAGTTTATCTCTGATGAGGTTCTTCTGGAGTTTGTTAAGCTGGCTGGAAGAAATAAAGATTTCAATAAGCAGATATTTGATGTCCTTAGAGAAATCTATGACAAGAATGAGTATGAGCTTAGAGCTGAGCGTCGAAAGGTTCTTGAAGAAAAGGGCATAGATGATAGCGAGCTTTATGACTCAATGCCTATAACAAGACATGGATCGTCTCATCTCACTTCGATTCATGAATATGATGACGAGTCACTGGAGGATATGTCCTTTGAGTTCGGAAAACATGGGGACGCGGAAATGGGAACCGTGATCTACGATGGAAGGAATGATGGAAGGAATGATGGAAGGAATGATGGAAGGAATAAGGACAGCTATCTAAATGAGTTCTCTAAAAATGGTTATCTGGAGGATGATTATACTGGTGAGAATTACATTGATCCGCTGAATGATGAGGATGAGCTGATAGGTCCTTCTGACAGACACAGGGATGATATCGTCATAAGAGAAATGGATGACAGCGATGAGAAATACGATGCAGCAGTAAGAGCTGATGCGGCTGAGAAACTGACTCGTAAGGAAAATGAGAACCTTGAGGTTCTATCCAGTATCTGCTCAATGCTTATCTCAGCAAATATGCTGGATCATAAGTACCATAGATTTTACAAGGCTGCAGTACTTAAGAGCCTTAAGTTCATTGGACTTAACGAGTGCTACATCCGAAGCATGAACAGAGAGAAGTATGATCTTATTCCAACTCCTGTTCTTATGTACCTTAACTATAAGAATACTCTGACTGAGGATGAACTGGCATATCTATATGCAAATGTTATCTTCAACAAGTCAGAGCATATGAAGATATACCATGAGTATGCTCCAACCATGGAGGATTTCATGGAGAATATGATCGTCAAGGGAAAGGTAAATGATGACCTTACAGTTATCTACGACGAATTCCTTGAGCCGGAAAATGTAAGCTCTATGTATGCCGGAAAATTGATCAATATCATTTTCCGTAGAAAGATTGCCTGCAACAACAAGAATGTTGCTGCTGTAATCGTAAGCCATGAGGAACTTCAGGCAGTACAGAGAGTTCCACTTGTAAATGGTGAAGCGTATATTGAGATTCTTTCAGATAAGGCTTCCATCATCTTCGAGGATAAGAATGGAAATAGATATGCCGGTTCTATTCCTTATCACCTTGAGAGAATTGTTGATGAGAAGGCATACATGCCACTTTGCCGTGAGTACAGTCCAAGGGACTATAGAGTTCTGCTCTTCAACTATGAAAGTCTTGGACAGTTCACTTACAAGAGTGCGAAGGAAGTAAATGCAGCAAGAGAGATAATACAGTGTGAAGAGATATCCTACGACTATAAGCAGCAGGCATGTCTCAATATCATTGAGTATTATCATGAGAATCTTGATACAGATGTTCTTGTAAAATACCTGAGTAAGCTGGATATTGAGTATCTGACTCATGCAAATGCAAGAACTATCATCACATATCTTATTGATATGAACATGTTTGATAAAGCTTTCCAGGCTGTTAAGCTTTATGGATTTAACGAGCTGGATGTAAATGAATTATATCGTCTGGCTGACTATGGTGTATCTGATTCAGAAGGCTTCATAAATGAAGACCTGATGTCAATATGTATAAACCTGTATAAGACAGGTACAGTTAATGCTAATATCCTGGGATATCTGGTATCCAACTTCAAGGGAAGCATTGACGAGCTGGCTGATCTGTTTAAGCTGGCAAAGGATAAGGTGGCCGATATTGGACCACTTGCCGAGAATACTCTGGCACAGATGATGTTCTCAAATACTTATATTGAGTACATCTATGATATATTCCTTACCTACTATAGTGGAAGAAGCAGAGGACTTGTGGTTAAGGCATTTGCCCGACTCTCTGCTCATAACTATCTGGTTAAGGATGAACAGGTTCCTAACTTCATATTTGATGCTCTGTTCCAGGAGGTTATTAAGGGTAACATTGATGATGAGATTTCCGTCATGTCACTGCTCTTATACTTCAGTAAGCTGGAAAGATTTACGGAGGTTCAGAAAAACTGGATAATTGATAATGTGGAGAAGTTTGTAGACGCTGGTAAGATTCTTCCGTTCTTCAAGAATTTTGCCTCATTTATCAGACTTCCACAGGATATCTTTCTTAAGACATATCTGGTTTACAAGTCAGACAGACAGCGTCAGGTATATGTTAAGTACAGCTTTGATACTGGAACCAGAACCAAGATGAAGACAGAGAGAACACGCCTTGAGGAAGTTGTCAGTGGCGTATATGTTCTGGAATTTGTTGTATTCCATGGAGAGAGACTGGTATATTCTATCGAGGACGATCCAAATGGAAATGCAAAGATTGATGAGAGTGAAGTGCTGAAGAAGAAGACCTACGGCAGCTCCAGTCTCAGTAGATTTGAAAGAATCAACTCCATGCTTGTTAAGCAGGAGATGCGTAAGGATAGAGAACTTCTTGAGGATCTGGATGTATATATCAATACAGTCCATCTCTTTGAGGAGACACTAAAGATTTTATAAAGCAGACTTGAAAGGAGTGCTTTTTTATGGCAGATATATTCTACATAGGTATGGATCTGTGTTCAGATTTTACCCAGCTGTCCTACTACAATGACATAAAGCGTGAGCCTGAATCTGTAAGCCAGCTGAATAACAAAGAGACATATCTGATGCCAAATATTTTATTCTATAGCACTGATACAGAACACTGGTATGTAGGCGGCGAGGCCTCCGAAGCTCGATTCAATGAAAATGGTACCGTGGTAGATGGCATTTTCGAGAACATTTCAAATGAAGAGAAACTCACTGTTGCTGGAAAAGAATACAGCTATCAGGAACTCTTTATGATGATGGTGAAGCTTCATATTGACTCATTTCTTTATAGATATGAGGCTGCTGAGGTCCGTAAGCTGGTAATATCAGTGGAGAATTATGATCCGCTAATGTTCAGTCTCCTTTCAAATTTATATATTGATATGGGAATTCCGAAGGAGAGTATAGAGATAACATCTCATTTGGATAGCGGATTGTTCTACATTTTCAATCAACCATCTGAACTATGGAATAACAGCGTGGCGCTTTATGATTATAGTGCCGACGGACTGAATTACTATAGAATAGATATATCAAAGAATAAAGAGCCAAAGACTATAAATGTTATACATGAGGATTATACTCAGCAGATATCACTTTCAAAGTTTGGAAATGATACTTACCAGATGGATCTGGAATTCTCGAAGATTGCTGAGTATGAAGGAAAGAAAGCTTATATCTCAGCAGTATTCCTGACAGGAGTTGGCTTCTCAAATAAATGGATGAAGAAGTCTACAAATGTGCTCTGTCAGGGCCGTCGAGTCTTTGTGGGACAGAATATTTATACAAAGGGTGCCTGTTATAGAGCTGTGGGAGGAGAATACAAATTCTTCTATGATGAGTTCTTTGTGGAAACCAAAGAAAATGTGCTTTCAGATATTGGAATAACTCTTGATGATGAGAAGGATACATTTATACCTATCATCACCGGTGGAAAGCAGTGGTACAATACTCATGGTGAACTCAGCGTAATCCTTGATGATACTGACACCATAACGCTTATCTACCGAAACCATAAAACTGGTGATGAGAAGAGAGAAACGGTCAGGATACATGGACTTCCAAAGCGTCCGAACAAGACCACAAAGGTCAGCCTTGAAGTGGAATTTGACAGCCCTCATGAAGGTGCCGTCATAGTTCGTGACCTGGGCTTTGGTAAAATGTTCCCGACAACCAACAAAATATATAGAAAGGAGTTTAGTATCTAATGTCAAAACTGATTCTATGTACAACCAAGACGGCAGAGACTCCTTTTACATTTCTCAATACCAAAGTTGAGATATATACCTATGAGGAACTTTGCTTCTATATTTATAACAATACAGTACTTATAAGCAGATCTGTGCTTTCTGATAAGCTGTTTGACTGGATAAGAACTGAACTTGGAATGGAAGAATTGGCTGATAAGCTGGTGGGGCTTATGAATAAGACAGCGTATGTTCAGGATATTCTTATAGAAATCCTTAATGCCGGGGATTACTATACAGTAGATGAAATCAAGGAATATACAGAAACCTGGCAGAAGTACCGTAAGCTGAATAAACTGCAGAAGGCTAAGCTTAAGGCTGATGGATATCTTGCATATAGAAGATATATTAAGGCAGCCACATTCTATGATGATATTATAGATGAAATACTAAATGGAAATGGCGAAGGCTATGATCCTGTATTTCTTGGAAATCTTTATCATAATAGGGCGGTTGCTTCAGCCAATAACATGGATCTGGATGATGCGAAGGATTTCTTTATGAAAGCTTATGAGCTGAATGATAATCCGGATTCGCTGAAGAGTTACTTCTATATTGTGGCTATTACTTCTGATACTGCATCCCTAAAGCAGGAGATCAGGAATATGGGACTTCCGGATGAATATCTGGAAGAGATAATGTCAGAAATTGGTGAGTCCAAGGATGATGTTCGTGAGATGACAATCTTTGCTATGCTTCAGCGTGCAGCCTACAATAAGATGAATAAGGATATGGCTGATTATGATAAGAGAATGGATATTATTCTTAGCGAGCTGAAGGACGACTTCCGCGAGCAGGCTATATAAAAAATTGTATATTTTGGGCGGCTGAAAGAACTTCGTTTCCGGTAACATATCCGCAAACACGCTCCGGCTCACTAAGCTTCGAGCGTCGTCCTTTACGGACACCTCTTTGCACCGGTCGGCCCCCAGTTATTTAAAGAATTCATGCAATGAATAGATATTATACGAGGAGAGGAAAAATAATGAGTAAGGAACTTGAGAAAACCTACAACCCTCAAGAAATAGAGGGAAGACTATATAGAAAGTGGATGGATAGTGGTTACTTCCATGCAGAAGTTGATCGCAGCAAGAAGCCATTTACCATCGTAATGCCACCTCCAAATATTACTGGACAGCTTCATATGGGACATGCACTGGATAATACAATGCAGGATATTCTTATCCGTATGAAGAGAATGCAGGGCTACAATGCACTGTGGCAGCCAGGAACAGACCATGCAGCCATCGCTACAGAGGTTAAGATCATAGCTGCACTTAAGGAGCAGGGGATAGATAAGGAAGATCTTGGAAGAGAGGGCTTCCTGGAGAGAGCCTGGCAGTGGCGTGAAGAATACGGCGGTCGTATCGTAAACCAGCTGAAGAGACTTGGTTCTTCTGCTGACTGGGACCGTGAGCGCTTTACCATGGATGAAGGTAACAACAAGGCTGTTAATACAGTATTCAAGAAGCTCTATGATAAGGGCTGGATATATAAGGGTTCTCGTATAGTTAACTGGTGCCCGGTTTGTCAGACATCTATCTCTGACGCTGAGGTTATTCACGAGGAGCAGGAAGGACATTTCTGGCATATCAATTATCCAGTAGTTGGCGAAGAGGGCAGATTTGTTGAGATAGCTACAACTCGTCCAGAGACTCTTCTTGGTGATACAGCTGTTGCTGTTAATCC
>CAMNGU010000067.1 GCA_946538525.1 uncultured Lachnospiraceae bacterium | reverse complement strand
CCAAAAGATTGCTTTGTGTATATCACCCTTGGGTGTTTACAAATAGATATTTCGTTGGTAAGGGAAATATGACATAAGAGGTGCTGTGTTTTACGCCAAATAGGTTTGAAAAGTGTACTGTTTTATGGTATCATAACTCAGTTATACTAAGCTCTTAAAGGAAAGAAGGAAATATTATGAAACTAGGTATAGTTGGACTACCCAATGTAGGAAAATCTACATTATTTAATTCACTAACAAAAGCAGGAGCTCTTGCTGCAAATTATCCTTTTGCAACTATTGATCCAAATGTAGGTATTGTTGCAGTCCCTGATGAAAGACTAGATGTTCTTACTAAGATGTACGATTCAGATAAGACTACACCAGCTATTATAGAGTTTGTAGATATAGCTGGACTTGTAAAGGGTGCCTCTAAGGGCGAAGGACTTGGTAACCAGTTCCTTGCAAATATCCGTGAGTGTGATGCTATTGTTCATGTAGTAAGATGTTTTGATGATTCGGATGTTGTGCATGTAGATGGTTCAGTTGATCCAATCAGAGATATTGAGACTATTAATATAGAACTTATTTTCTCTGATCTTGAGGTTCTTGAGAGAAGAATATCAAAGACTGTTAAGCTTTCTCGTAATGATAAGCAGGCTGCTAAGGAGCTTGATTTCCAGAATAGGATCAAGGCTCATCTTGAAGCCAATAAGCCTGTTAGAACATTTGAAATAAATGAAGCGGATGATGATGAGAAGGCATGGATCAAGGAATATTGCCTCCTGACAGAAAAGAAGGTTATCTATGCAGCCAATGTAGGCGAAGATGATATGGCTGACGATGGTGCATCCAATCAGTATGTTCAGAAGGTTCGTGAGTATGCATCTCAGACTGGAGCGGAAGTGTTTGCAGTATGTGCTCAAATGGAAGCTGAGATATCAGAACTTGATGATGATGAGAGAAAGATGTTCCTTGAAGATATGGGACTTAAGGAGTCAGGTCTTGATAAGCTTATAAAGGCAAGCTATTCACTACTTGGTCTTATCAGTTATCTTACTGCTGGAAAGCAGGAGTCTAGAGCTTGGACCATCACCAAGGGTACAAAGGCACCTCAGGCAGCTGGAAAGATTCACTCAGACTTTGAGCGTGGATTTATCAAGGCTGAAATCGTTGCATATGAGGACCTGATCCGTGAAGGTAGTATGGCAGCAGCAAAAGAAAAAGGACTTGTTCGTCAAGAAGGCAAAGAATATGTCATGAAAGATGGCGATGTAGTACTTTTCAAATTTAATGTGTAGAAAGCTACAAGCCATGCATCGAAACCACATCATACACAAGCGGTCACATTTATGTGACAAAGCGAGTGTATGATGTAGTTTCGATATAGGGCGCCAGCCCTATCATTGCTGAACAAAAGCAGCGAAGCTGCGGGTTCAGCAATTGATGCATGGCTAAGAGAAAAAAATGAAAGGGCGCCAGCCCTATCATTGCTGAACAAAAGCAGCGAAGCTGCGGGTTCAGCAATTGATGCATGGCTAAGAGAAAAAATGAAAGGGCGCCAGCCCTATCATTGCTTAACTTAATATATAGTATTTAATTGTGAGGTATACAACATGGATGGGATATATTTCCCTGGCATAGGCATATTTATGGACAAAGTTCCTGAATACTTTAATGTGTTCGGATTTAAGCTTACGATATATGCTATTGCCATTACACTAGGATTTGTACTGGCGCTGCTTATAGCTAGTAAGGAAGCAAGAAGAACTGGACAGGATGATGAGAACTATTTGGATTTCTTCCTTGTATTAGTAATACCAGCGATTCTTGGAGCCAGAATATATTATATACTTTTCAACCTTGGCAGATTTATCCAGCCGGGTAAGAGTATTGGACAGACTATTATGGATATGATAAATATCCGAAATGGTGGACTTGCAGTGTACGGTGGTCTTATTGCTGGAGTTACTGCCGCCTTCTTCTTTACTAAAAAGAAGAAGATATATCTTCCTCTTTTTGGAGATACTATTGCAATGGGGGTTCTTATTGGTCAGATCCTTGGACGATGGGGCAACTTCTTCAATAGAGAGGCTTATGGTGCATATACTAGTGGGCCGCTGAGGATGGCTATTCCAATTAATCATTTCAGCATTATGACTCAGAGTTATTTGCAGGAAAATAATATCTTAACTGAAGAGATGCTTCAGAATAAGGAAATGGTTAAAGGCGTTGCCTGTTTCACGGTTCATCCAACATTCTTATATGAAATGGTTTGGAACATAATGCTTCTGTTACTCATTTTCTTCTATAGAAAGAAAAAGAAGTTTGATGGTGAACTTGCTATGATGTATGTAGCTGGTTACGGATTGGGAAGATTCTTTATAGAAGCACTTCGTACAGATTCACTTATGATTGGACCACTTAAGGTCAGTCAGGTGGTAGCAGTTCTATGCGTAATAGTTGCTATGGCAGTTATCATCAAGAATAGACTGGATATTAAGAATGGGAAGACTCCAAAGATTAATTTTGCTGGAGAAGGTGGAAAGAAACCAGAAGATGATTCCCAAAATAATGTAGACAATAAAATAGAAGATAAACAGAAAGATAGTCAGGAAGATAATCAGAAAGATAATCAAGACAGTAATCTGGAAAAAGATTCGGAAGGTGATTCAGAAAGTGATCTAGAAAGTGATCCTGAAGAAAAAGAATCTGCAGAATAAGATAAAATGCTGATTCTACAATATATAGTATCTAAAAAACTTCATATACAATCTATATAGTGTTAATCGAGAATTCTTAAGAATGCTCCTATGATTTTTAAAATCGTAGGAGCTCTTTTTTTGCCCTATTTCTCTAGGTTTTCTCAAAAAATACCTTGCATTTTATTAAGTTCTGGAGTAAGATATTTTCATCGTTGGGGCTCGGATTGGCATAAAAATACCACAAATTTCCATATTTGACCATGAAAAACCATGGAAAGCCATTTTCGAACCGGTTTATGAAGCTAATTAGGAGGAAAGGTAAGTTGTCTAAATACTTATATGGCAGATATATCCATAATATAGACGCTAAGGGACGACTTAGTATTCCTGCAAAGTATAGAGATATACTTGGCTATGACCTTATATTGGCGCTTGGTCCTGATGAGAATCTGGTGTTATACAACAGAGATGATTGGGATGAAGTAATTAAAAAGTACGAAGAGCAAATCGATACTAGTGATCCAGAAGGAAGAGCTTTCCTGGGAATGTTGACAGATAATGCATGTGCATGTGAAGTCGATAGTCAGGGAAGAATAGTTGTTTCGCCATTATTAAGAGGGTTTGCTGGACTTACCAGAGAAGTGGTTATAACTGGTAGAGGTATAAAGGCAGTGCTTTGGGATAAAGCTAGATACGAAGAGATCAACGGTAAGATTGAAGTTGAGGATGAAACAACCTACAAAGATATGGCTGATGCTCTTAAAAAGAATGTATCTAAGTATAAGCTTCAGTTCTAGTAAAACAAAAGAGATGCCACATTAAATGATCAAAGATGGAGAATGCTATGGAGTTCAAACATATTCCCATAATGCTAGATGATGTTATATCGGGCTTGGATATAAAACCTGATGGAATATATGTGGATGGCACTCTTGGAGGAGCTGGGCATTCATCCGAGATAGTAAAGCGGTTGTCTAAAAAAGGAAGACATATAGGAATTGATCAGGACTTAGATGCTATCAAGGCAGCTACTGAAAGACTTTCGGAATATAAAGATAAAAATGTAGATATAGTTCATAGCAACTATGTAAATATGAAAACAGTACTTCTTGATCTTGGGATTGAGAAGGTAGATGGAATACTACTGGATTTGGGAGTTTCTTCCTACCAGTTTGATAATAAAGATAGAGGCTTCTCTTATAGAGAAGATGCTCCGCTGGATATGAGAATGGATCAGGAGGCGGAGATGACAGCTCAGGATATAGTAAATGATTATTCTGAGGCTGAACTAAGGAAAATCCTAACAGTCTATGGCGAAGAGAAGTTCGCTGGAAGAATTGCTTCGAACATAGTTAAACATAGGGAAGAAAAAAGGATTGAGACCACATTTGAACTAAATGAGATTATTACTGAAGCTATTCCTGCTGCGGCAAGAAGGCACGGTGGAAATCCTTGTAAGAAATCATATCAAGCAATAAGAATAGAACTCAATAAGGAACTGACAGTACTAGAGGACAGTATAGATGAAATGATCGATATGCTTAATCCTGGAGGAAGATTATGCATTATAACATTTCATTCACTGGAAGACAGAATAGTAAAAAATGCATTTAGAGATGCAGAGAATCCTTGTATATGTCCACCGGAATTTCCAGTATGCACATGTGGAAGGAAATCAAAGGGCAAGACGCTGACAAGGAAGCCTATCGTTGCAGATGAGAGAGAATTGGAGATAAATCCAAGGAGCAGCAGTGCCAAGCTGCGAATATTTGAAAAACACTGAAATACACTATATGAGGGGTAGAGTATGGCAAAAGAGAGATATTATTATGAGGAAGGCGGAGCTATAAGAGAAGATTTTGCTCCACGCAGGAAAAAACAGGTAGAGCAGCCTGGAAGACCAAAGAAAAAAACTGTTAAAAAAGGAAGAAGTTACGACAAAGCAGCTGAAAAAGCAGAGCAATCCAGAGGCTTTGATTTTGGATATACATTAGTTCTGGTATTAATGATAGGAGTTGCAATTGCTGCATGTGCAATCATGATCACGGTTCATGAGAAGGTAGAATCGAAAGAAAGTCAGATTGAAGCATTGCAGATTGAAATCCAGAATATTGAGGATGATAATATAGCAGTTGCTAATAAGTTGGATGGAATGTATTCACTGGAAGATATATATTCTATTGCAACTGGAGAACTTGGTATGGTATATTCTGAGAATGGTTCGATTCTGTACTATGACCAAGAACAAGGCGATTATGTAAAACAATACGGAGATGTACCAAAGACCACTGAATAGTGGTCTTTAGGTCGTTTATGAGGAAATATAGTAAATGCCAAGAGATAATGATAGGAATAATGTAGAAAGGAGTTCTAGAAGAACTTCTAAGAAAAAAAAGGTGAAAAACAAGAGAAAAGTATTCACGAAAAGAATGCGCGACAGACTTAAGTTTGGAATGCTTATTTTTTGTGTTCTTTTTTGCGTTATTCTTGGCAAGGTGATTTATTTTAATATAGCGAAAAGAGACGAGTATAATGAGGCTCTTCTTGGACATAAGGGAATTACCAGCAAGCCGGTGCCTTATAAGCGAGGAGATATATATGATTGCAATGGTTCTGTGCTTGCCACAAGTACAATGATGTATAATCTCATTATCGAACCTGCAAATATTACTGAAAATAAATACACCATCGAACCTACAGTTAAGGCGTTAAATAAATACTTTAATGTTCCTGAGGAAGAGACGTATAAATATCTGGAGGACAAAGATTCTTATTATAATGTTATTAGAAAGAAGCTGACATATGATGATGTGAAGGCGTATCTTACAGATTCCAGAGATCCAGAACTCAAAAAAGAAAATCTAAAGTATGTAGTTGGTATACAGCTTGAGATTGAATATAAGAGGACTTATCCAAATAATGAATTAGGATGCCATATGTTAGGCTTTGTTATTGGTGGTAACGAAGGCTTAGGAGGAATTGAAGGCGGTTATAATTCATATCTTAATGGACAGAATGGTAGAAACTATTCGTATCTGGGTGAGGGTGACAACCTTGTTAGAGAGGTTGAAAGACCTGTAAATGGAAATAGCCTTGTAACAACAATTGATAGTGAGGCACAGAGAATAGTTCAAACAAACTGCGAAGAATATATGGAAGAAATGGGTGCCAAGAATATTTCTGTGCTGGTTATGAATCCAAAGAACTGTGAGATACTTGCACTTTATAATTCGCATCAGTTTAATCCAAATAATGCTTATGATATGGATTGTTGTAAGTATCTGTTTGAGAATAAGGATTATCTGACAAAAGAAGAAGAGGAAAGATTTGCTGGCGAACTGGCAGATGGTGAAGTTACAGATGGAGAATATGAATCCATCGTTAAGGAATTATCTGATGATGAAAGAGTTGCGAAGTTGGATCTTCTATGGAGAAACTTTGTAGTAAGTGATTCCTTTGAGCCGGGTTCAACATATAAGGTATTCACTGTTTCCGGAGCTTTGGAAGATGGTGTTATATCTGGAGACGAGCAGTTCTACTGTGATGGATATCAGCAGGTTGCAGATTACACAATCAAGTGTCACAATGTCTATGGTCATGGAATGCTTACAGTGCCACAGGCTCTTGAGTATTCCTGTAATGATGCACTTATGCAGATTGCGGCTTTGGAGGGCTCAAGCACATTTGATAAGTATCAGGTGCTTTTTGGTTTTGGGCAGAGAACAAATGTTGATATTTCCGGAGAGGGTAGTGATGCGGATCTTTCTTCGATGGTATATCATCAGGACGGACTGAACCCGGTTGAGCTTGCCACATCTTCATTTGGACAGGGTGTTACGGTTACAATGATGCAGCTTGGAACTGCATTTTGCTCGGTTATTAATGGCGGATATTACTATCAGCCTCATATAGTTAAGCAGATTATCGACGAGGATGGAAATCTTATTAAGAATTACGACAAGATTCTTGTAAGAAGAACAATCTCTGAAGAAACTTCTGATGAAATGAAGCAGATTCTAAAGCAGGTTGTTGAAAATGGTACTGGTAAAAAAGCTATGATCGAAGGTTATGAGATTGGTGGAAAAACTGGTACTGCAGAGAAGCTTCCAAGAGGAAATGGAAAGTATATTCTTTCGTTTATTGGATTTTCTCCAGTAAAGGATCCTCAGGTTGTAATATATTGCGTAGTTGATGAGCCTGATTCAGATAACCAGTCAGCTACAGCTGCTGGTACAGTTTTATTTAATAAAGTTGCAGAAGATTTGCTTCCATATATGAATATTTACAAAACAGGTACAGCAACTGATACAGATGCAACAGTTGGTGATGAGGTGGCTACACCGGTATTCGAAGGAAATGTACCAGAAGTTAGTGTAGCTGGATCAACTCCAGAGGAAAATGCGACAGAAGCTACTACAGAAGAAAGCTCCGGAGATACAACTGCCGGAGAATAAATATATAGAATTTGGTGAGAGGACGAATCATGAAAGGTAAGAAAATAATAGTTGCAGGTGCAGGAAAAAGCGGAATAGCTGCTACAGGACTGCTTCTTAGAAATGGTGCAAAGGTTATTCTGTATGATGGTAATACAGAGATTAATGCGGATGAACTTAAGAAAACATTTGAATATAACGAAAACTTTGATGTGGTTCTTGGAGAACTGACAGATGAGGTTCTTGATGGAACTGATCTATTTGTAATAAGCCCTGGAATTTCACTTGAAAGTCCTTTTGTAGAAAAGGTAAAGGCTAAGGGGATTGAGATTTGGGGTGAGATAGAACTGGCATACTATTTCAATAATGGAAAGATTGCAGCGATTACCGGTACAAATGGTAAGACAACAACTACAACTTTGGTAGGAGAAATCTTTAAGAATTATACAGAAGATTATCTCGTGGTTGGAAATATTGGACTTCCATTTACTCAGTTTGCTGATTCAACAAATATTAATACGCTTGTTGCTGCTGAGATCAGTTCATTCCAGTTGGAAACGATTGTGGATTTCTGCCCAAATGTTTCTGCAATTCTTAATCTTACACCAGATCATCTTAATAGACATCATACATTTGATAACTACGCAGATGCAAAGCTTAGAATAGCAGAGAATCAGACAGAGAACGATTATATGATCATCAATTATGATGATGAAGAAACAAGAAAACGAACAGAGAAGATAACAAATGTTCATAAGGTTTACTTCAGTCATAAGATTGTTCCTGATGAAGGAGCTTATACAAGAGATGGAAAGATATATATTAGAGAGAACGATGAGGATGAATATGTTCTCGATATAGATGGCATAAATATACTTGGCGAGCATAATCTTGAAAATGTTCTTGCGGCAGTAGCTATTGCATATTATATGAAGATTCCTACAGAAATTATTAGAGAGACGGTATATGCGTTTAAGGGTGTAGAGCATAGAATAGAGTTCGTTAGAGAGGTAAAAGGAATCAAGTATTATAACGATTCAAAGGGAACAAATCCGGATGCAGCTATAAAGGCAGTAAAGGCAATGGACTCCATGACATTCCTTATAGGAGGTGGCTATGATAAGGAGTCGGATTATGACGAATGGGTTGAAACTTTCCCTGGGGTTGTAAAGAAGATAGTTCTTATGGGAGCTACAGCTGATAAGATTGAAAGATGCTGCAAGTCACATGGATTTAATGAGATAGTAAAGGTGGAAAGCCTTAAGGATGCAGTTGAGTATTGCTATGAGCATGCTAAGCCAGGAGATAATGTTCTGCTTTCTCCTGCATGCGCAAGCTGGGATATGTTTAAGAGTTATGAGGAAAGAGGTACCTTGTTCAAGGTATATGTAAATGGTTTAGAGGATAACTAAGAGGAATTTTGATGAAGAAAAGACCTATTGAAGTAATTAAAAGCTGGATGGTACAGGGGACATATTTTGATTATATGTCTCTCTTCTATGTTATATTTCTAACTGCCTTTGGCTGGATTATGGTTTACAGTGCGAGTGTATATACTTCGCAAGTTGAAACAGAGGGCGCCAGCAAGATGCACTACTTTATGTTCCAGTTTATATTCTCTATGATGGGATTTCTTGTAATGTATGCTGTTTCAAAAATGAAGTATCAGGTGTTTAGGTACTTTATCAACTTTATGATATTTTTTGAAGCGGTACTACTTCTTCTAGTACTTTCTCCGCTGGGAAGTAGCGCAAATGGATCTTCGAGATGGATTAAGATAGGTTTTATCAGATTTCAGCCTTCAGAGCTTGCAAAGATAGTGATCATTATATATATGGCTGATATGTGTACCAGATTTCCGAGCTATATGAAGTCCTATAAAGGACTGGTGAGGCTTTTTGCTCCAGTTATCGTGCTGGCAGGTCTGATAGCAGTAGAGAACTTCTCGACAGCTGCTTTATGTGGAGTTATAGCTTTAGGTATCTGCTTTGTATGTACATCTGACCTGAAGAAATTGTTTGTAGCTTTGGGAGTATTGGGACTGGCGGCAGTACCTCTTATAATGATGAAGGGCTACCGATTGGAACGACTGGAGGGATGGCGGCATCCTGATCCAAAAAATAATGGATACCAGACATTACAAGGGCTTTATGGTATAGGTACAGGTGGCCTATTTGGAAAGGGACTTGGTCAGAGCGTTCAAAAACTTGGAGGAAGAATTCCTGAGGCACATACAGATATGATTTTCGCCGTAATATGCGAAGAGCTAGGTATTATGGGAGCGCTTGCTCTAATAGTGATATTTGTTATATTGTTATTTAGATTTAAATTCATAGCAGAAGGTGCTCCAGATAGATTTGGTTCTCTGATGGTTGTGGGTGTAATTGTTCATATAGGTGTTCAGACAATACTGAATCTAGCGGTTGTAACAAATCTGCTTCCTAATACAGGTGTACCACTTCCATTTATAAGTTACGGAGGTACATCGATAGTGCTGACCCTGCTGGAAATGGGAATAGTTTTATCTGTCTCTAGACAGATTGAACCTAGAAGTGCGAGAAAACAGGAGAATATAGTAAGTGAGGCGTAAGATACATATTATTCCGATAATAATCCTGGTCATAATTCTGGGAGCGTTAATATATGCCAGTACTTATACACTAACTACAATAGAAGTAAAAGGATGTACTCTTTCTTCAGAAGAACAGGTTCGGGAATCCATCAAGGACCATGCTGTTATGGGAAATACATTACTTCTTTATTTAAATAATAAATTTGGAGAAAAGGATGAGATTCCATTTGTCACCAAGCTTGATATAGATTTTATAGACAAACATAAGGTGCAAGTCCAGGTTTATGAAAAGTCTGTAGCTGGTTGTATAGAGTACATGGAAAGCTATGTGTATTTCGATAAAGATGGCATAGTAATGGAAACATCTAAAGAGAGAAGTGATGATATTCCGTATATTAAAGGCTTAACAGTAAAAAGCTGGGAATTGGGAGAGAAACTCCCGGTGGAAAATAAGAAGAAATTTGATCAGATACTGAATATTACCCAGCTGGTTGATAAATATGATCTGGTAATTCAGGGTATACAATTTTCTGCGGATGGAGAGATAATCCTTTATCATGACAATATAGAAATACAGCTTGGTGATGGTTCGAATCTTGCTGTCCAAATGATGAATCTTGGTAGTATACTTGAATCGGAAGGACTGGAAGGAAAAGCTGGAACATTATATATGAAGGAATACAGTCTGGAAAATCCAATAGCAAGTTTTAAAGTAAAGTAAAATGTAATTATAATCATTTGGATTTGCTGGTTTAGTAAGAAAAAATGTACTTTGTGCTTTACATAATATTTTTCTTGCTATTTGTTGAAAAATTTTATACAATACGAAATAGGTGTGACTAGAATTAGGACACTATAGGGTTATTAGTATAATTTATGTGATTAAAACAGTAAATTATTAGAGAATCATTTGTTAGAGAGTGATTTTTAAGAAAATGATTATCTAAGAAAATAGTTTAAAAAAATTTAGAGAGTAGTTTTTTAAGAGAGTAATTTTTTTAAGAGAGTAATTTTTTTAAGGAGGAAGGAACCTTGCTTGAGATAAAATCAAACGATGAGAAGAACCCTGCAAGAATACTTGTTATAGGTGTAGGTGGAGCAGGAAATAATGCTGTTAACAGAATGATTGATGAGAATGTGGAAGGTGTTGAGCTTATAGCAATCAATACTGATAAGCAGGCTTTATCTCTCAGTAGAGCAACAACTAAGATTCAAATAGGTGAAAAGCTCACAAAGGGACTTGGCGCCGGAGCAAAGCCTGAGGTTGGTGCAAATGCTGTTGAGGAAAATAGAGAAGAAATAAATGATATCATTAAGGATGCTGATATGGTATTCGTTACCTGCGGTATGGGTGGTGGTACTGGTACAGGTGCTGCTCCAATCGTAGCTGAGATTGCAAGAAATCTTGGAATCCTTACAGTCGGAGTTGTAACAAAGCCATTTTCATTTGAGGGAAGACCTCGTATGGCAAATGCTCAGAATGGTATCGCAAAACTTCGTGAGAATGTGGATACACTTATCGTTATTCCAAATGATAAGCTGCTTCAGATATGTGATAAGAGAACAAGTATTCCAGACGCACTTAAGAAGGCTGATGAGGTTCTTCAGCAGGGTGTTCAGGGTGTTACAGATCTTATCAATAAGCCAGGTCTTATCAACCTCGACTTTGCAGATATTCAGACAGTTATGCGTGACAAGGGTATCGCTCATATCGGTATCGGTCATGGTAGTGGAGATAACAAGGCAGTTGATGCTATCAAGTCAGCTATGGATTCACCACTTCTTGAGACAACAGTTAATGGTGCTACAGATATCATCGTTAACTTCTCTGGAAATGTTGGTATTGTGGAAGCTTACGATGCGATCACATACCTTTCAGAAGTTGCTGGTGAGGAAGCAAACATTATCTTCGGTACAGTTGATAATGATGTAGCTGGTGAGGATGTAAGTATTACAATCATTGCTACAGGACTTGAAGATGCAGAAAAGTCAAATGTAGTTGGAGCAGGTACAGTTAAGGCTGCACCAAAGGCACCTACATTTGGAGGAGATTTAAAGACTCCTACAATGACTGCTACACCAAAGGCTACTCCAGTTCAGCTGAACCTTGGAAGTACAGGTCCAAAGGTTGTTGAGGAAACACCAATTCAGCCACAGGAGCAGAGTTCAACTTCAGGAGCTAATCAGAATCTTAAAATTCCTGATTTCCTTAAGAGACCATAAGATATAAATCAAATTTGAGCCGGGAGATTTTCTCCTGGCTCTTTTTGGTTTAAACTATCAGTGCGGTTATTATAAAGTTTTCCAAATAAATTTTGATTTTTGAGTTATAAATCATTAATATTTCCGATGCCATTTATATTGATTAGAAGAGTATAAAGGTGTTATACTAGAGTGGCTTATGCATTGTACCTAAGTATAATGCGAATAAAATATAGAATAGATTATATTTCGGAGAAAAATGGGTGGTTATGGTAAGCGTAATAATACCTTCTCATAATAATAGATCAACTTTAAAGAAAGCTGTTCTGTCGGTTCTGGAGCAGACCTATCAGGGGTTTGAGATTATAATTATAGATAATGGTACTGAGATTCCATTTTCCAAGAAAGACTTAATGAAGGATATTGCTGATTTAAGTCAAAAGGATTATTCAGAACAAGATAGTAAAGTGATCCTGTATCAGTGCTCTGAAGGATTGGGAGCTGCAGCAGCAAGAAATAAAGGGATTGAGATGGCTAAGGGAGAGTATATTGCTTTTCTGGATGCTGATGACTACTGGGCGACTGATAAATTGGATAAGCAGCTTAAGGTTATGGAGAAGTTTTTGGTGAATGGTGAGAAACCACTTATATGCTTTACCGGCCGCGAGATTATAGATCCAGATGGAAATGATACTAACAGATTTGTAGGTTGTAGCAAGGTGGTTGATTATAAGAAACTGCTAAAGACTAATCAGATCAATTGCTCTTCAGTTATGATGAGGATAGAGACAGCGAGAAAGTATTTATTTCCCGATATAGAAGGATTTCATGAAGACTATGCAGTGTGGCTCACTATTCTTAAAGAAGGTGGTTTTGCTGCAGGAATCAATAGACCACTTCTATACTATAGAAGAAGTCCGAAGAGTAAATCTGGAAATAAATTTAATTCTGCAATTATGACTTACAGAGTATATAAATATATGGATATCGGCTTGCCGAAAAGAATAGCTTGTTTTATAAGCTATGCTATTAATGGAATTAAAAAGACTTATGGTTAAATAGTTTTATCCTAAGATAATATTTTTAGCACATTACTCAAAAAGTATTACTAAGAAATATATTACTAAGATATATAAAGGAGAATATATGGAACAGAAGGGAAGGGCAGAGATACTGCTTGAAGGACTTAAAACAAGAATTAAGGATGCGCCTTCAGCAACCTTGCACCCTGAAAAGGCTGTATTAGATAGAGAAGAACTACTGTCACTGGTAAATAGAGTTTCTGAGGTGGTTCTCAGCGAACTTAAAGCCAGTAGAGAGGTAAATGATAAGAGAGCTAAAATCCTTAAAGAAGCAAAGGATGAGGCGGAGGAAATACTTTACCAGGCTGAAAAGACTGCTAGCAGGATCAGAGTTACCAAGAGAAAAGACAGTGAACCACCTGCATTTAAACCGGCAGAATTAGAATCTGATGAGAAGGAATCATTAAGAATGGCATCAGATATTTATGCAGCATCACTCATTTATACTGATGAAATGCTTACAGAGGTTGATCATCTGGTGTCTGACTCATATGAGAAGATTGAGCAGGAGTATTCAAGAATGAAGAGTACTCTTAGACAGAAGATTGAAGATATAGCTGAGAATAAGGCAGAGCTTATGAGTAACCTGAACAGCCTAAAGGCTAATGACAGATATGCTCAGATATTGGAACTTAGTGAACTTCTTTCGGTTGAACTTTATAACGAGAGAAAGAAAGCCATGGCTAAGGAAAGAGAAGAAAAGGCTCAGATGAGATTTGTTATCAGCGAGGATAAAGAGGCAGAGATTAAGCAGGATAATGCCAGACCTCCAATCAGTCCTGATAGAACAGCAGTTAAGATAGATCAGAATAAGACAGATGGTCTTGAGATAGAGGTTATGGATCGTTCATCGGAGGCTGTTGGTAGAATTGAAGGTGCTGATGAACCAAAGAAACTATTAGCTGATAAACTTGAAAAGAGTGCAACTAAGCCAAGTGATGGTTTAGAGGAGAATTAAGAAATATGGAACTGGAATCATATGTTAGAGTAATAAATTATTACGAGACTGATCAGATGCAAGTAGTGCATCATTCAAACTACGCAAGATATCTTGAGGAGGCTAGGCTGCATCTAATGGATCAGCTGGGACTCCCATATAATAAATTGGAGGAGATGGGAATTATAATTCCTGTTCTTGAACTTCATGACTATTATATTAAGTCAATAACTTATGGAGATGTTATAGAGATTCGTCCAATTGTAGTTAAGCTTACATCAGTAAGATTTACACTTGAGTATGAGATTTATCGTTCAGGTACAGATGAGCTCCTTCATAGAGCTGAAACAAGTCATGCATTTTTAGATGCCGACTTTAAACCGATGAATCTGAAGAAGACTTATCCAGATGTTTTTGAAAAACTTCAGAGTATTACCCAAAAAGATAAG